>JAWXAN010000060.1 GCA_034439475.1 Candidatus Zixiibacteriota bacterium | reverse complement strand
TAACTCCAATAGCGATGGAAAAAGAGCTTCGCTTTGCCATCAGAGAAGGCGGCCGCACGGTCGGCGCCGGTGTCATTGCCGATATTTTGGAATAAAGAAAAGGTGATCTTACACTAATGGAAACGCAAAAAATTCGAATTCGACTGAAAGCCTACGATCATTATTCAATTGATCGCTCGGCCAAAGAGATCGCCCGCACTGTTCTCCGCACTGGAGCCAAGCTGGTTGGTCCGGTGCCCCTTCCGACCAAACGCTCAGTGTACACGGTTCTCCGTTCGCCGCATGTGGACAAGAAGTCCCGCGAGCAATTTGAGACCCGCGTTCACAAGCGTCTGATGGACATTTATGATTCGACTCCGCAAACAGTCGATGCCCTGATGAAACTGGATCTCCCCGCCGGAGTCGATGTCGAGATCAAGACCTGATTGAGAGAGCGATGAAAGAAATCATAGGTAAAAAAATCGGCTGCACACGCATCTTCACGGCGAACGGCGATACTGTGCCAGTCACAGTTATCGAAGCCGGCCCCTGTCCGGTGGTCGCGCGTAAGACCGTCGAGAAGGACGGCTATGAGGCGTATCAGGTCGGGTTCGGCCCGGTCCGCACCATTCGCACGAGCATAGCCAAAAATGGCAAGAAGCATTCCTCGCAGGCAAACAAACCGCTTGCCGGTCATTATGCCAAAGCGCAGGTTGAGCCGCGTATGCATTTGAAAGAAGTTCGTTACGACGAGGCCGTGCTTGAAATCGGCGCTGAATTAAAAGTGGATGTTTTCAAAGAAGGTGAGTCGGTTGACATTACCGGCACATCGCGCGGATTGGGGTTTGCCGGTGTAATGAAGCGCCACAACTTTTCCGGATCACAGAAGACCCATGGTCAGTCGGACCGTATGCGAGCCCCAGGATCGATTGGACAGTCGTCTTTCCCCTCACGCGTATTCAAGGGAATGCGCATGGCTGGAAAAATGGGACGCGATCAAGTAACGGTCATCAACTCAGTTATCGTAAAAATTATTGGCAGTGAAAATTTGATGCTTGTAAAAGGCTCCATTCCCGGGCATCGCGGTTCACTTGTGAAAGTACGTAAATCAACCCGACGTCGGCGTTAGGATTAATTAACGATGGATACGACTCTTTATAATCAGGAAGGTTCGCAGATAGGCTCGGTTACGTTAAAAGCCGAGCTTTTCGGAATTGAACCAAACGAAGCGCTGGTCCACCAGTATATTGTGAATCTGCTTGCTCGTCAGCGTCAAGGAAACTCTGACTCGAAGACTCGCAAGGATGTTTCCGGCGGCGGAAAGAAGCCCTGGAAGCAAAAAGGGACTGGACGCGCGCGCGCCGGTACTATACGTTCACCTCTGTGGCGTGGGGGTGGTATTGTTTTTGGTCCGCACCCTCGTTTGTATGGGACCAAATTTCCGAAGAAGATGAAACGGTTGGCTATTGCCTCGGTCTTCTCGGACAAAGCTCGCATGGAGCGAATTAAGGTTATTGATAAGATTGAAATGGCTGAGTTTAAGACGAAATCAATTGTAGCGATGCTCTCCAAGCTCTCGCTTGCCGGAAAGAAGTGCATTATCCTTGATGAAGGCCGAAATGAAAAGCTGTGGTATTCATGCCGGAATCTTCCGGGGATACGTTATGGCCGCGCCGCATTGGCCAATGGATACGAACTGCTCCATGCCGATTATATCGTCTTTACCAAAGCCGGCCTTGAGAAAGCCGAAGAGGTGTTCGCATGATTAGTGATCCGCGAAGAATCATCAAAAGCCATATCACTACCGAGCGCACAACCCAGCTCAAAGCGGACAACAATGAGTATGTTTTTGAAGTCGATAAGAAAGCCAACAAGTTTCTCATCAAGGAAGCAATCGAAGCCGCCTTCAAGGTAAAAGTTGTAGATGTCCGCACGACGATTGTCCCGGGTAAGATTCGACGCATGGGACGTTTTGCCGGCAAGACGCCGACTTGGAAAAAAGCCATTGTGAAACTGAAAAAAGATCAGACCATTGCGATCTTTGAAAACGCGTAAGAGACGACAGAGTAAAAGAAGATGCCGATTAAAAAATTCCGTCCCTTGACACCCTCTCAGCGGTTTCGCGCTATCTCAACATTCGAAGAGATAACCTCCTCGGTTCCGGAGAAGTCGCTTGTTGAACCGCTTCGTAGAACCGGAGGCCGAAATAACAACGGTCACATCACAGCTTGGCAGAGAGGCGGTGGACACAAGCGCAACTACCGCATCATTGACTTTAAGCGGAACAAAAAAGATATTCCAGCGCGTGTCGCCTCAATTGAATACGATCCGAATCGCTCGGCTCGTTTGGCTCTGCTGCATTATGTTGACGGAGAAAAGCGTTATATTATTGCCCCGGCTGGGGTCGTGGTGAACGATATGCTCGTCTCCGGCGATATGGCGGACATCAAAATCGGCAATGCCATGCCGCTATCGCGTATCCCGCTTGGAACAGAAATTCATAACATTGAGCTTCGTCCCGGCAAAGGCGCGCAGATGGCTCGTTCGGCGGGAACAATTGTGCAGCTTGTTGCCAAAGAAGGCGCAAAAGTCACTCTGAAAATGCCTTCTGGCGAGGTTCGCACCGTGTCTGCATTGTGTTATGCGACCATAGGTCAGGTTTCAAATATTGACCATAAGAACTTGGTTCTTGGCAAGGCCGGCGCCTCGCGTTGGCGCGGACGTCGTCCCTCAGTGCGCGGAGTCGTTATGAATCCGGTTGATCACCCGATGGGCGGCGGCGAAGGCCGTAGTTCCGGCGGACGTCATCCTACCACGCCTTGGGGCAAGAAGACCAAGGGTTTGAAGACGCGCAAGAAGCGCAAATCGCTCGATCATTTGATCGAGGATAGAAGAAAGAAGAAATCGAAATAACTGGATGTGTGGAGCAATAACTAATGCCTCGTTCTCTTAAAAAAGGTCCGTTCATCGATGATCACCTCCTCGACAAGGTCGAAGCTCTGAACAAAAGTGGTGATAAGAAGGTAATTAAGACATGGTCGCGGCGCTCTACGATCAGCCCGGAGTTTGTGGGACATACATTCGCGGTCCACAACGGGAATAAATTTATTCCGATCTATGTTTCTGAAAATATGGTCGGACACAAGCTCGGCGAATTCGCCCCGACCCGCACCTATCGCGGTCATGGCGGCAAGCTCGTCGAACGCGCAAGCTCATTGAAAGGATAGCCATGCCTATTGAATCCGTTGCAAAATTGAGATATGTCAGCATACCCGCTCGCAAAATGCGGCTTGTGGCTAACTTGATCAAAGGTATGCCTGTCGAAAAGGCGATCAACATCATGAACTTCACCCGCCGTGTGGCCGCCGGGCATGTCGCGCAGACCCTCAAATCTGCTGCCGCCAACGCCCTGTCCAATAATGGAACGGCGTCGCTTCGACCTGAGGACTTGTATGTTAAGGAAATCTTCGTCGATGAAGCGCCAACCGCGAAGCGGCTTCGCTTTCAGTCCATGGGACGCGTTTTTCGCTATAAAAAACGTTTTTGCCATTTGACAATCAAGTTGCAGGAAAAACGCCCGGTGGTTGCTCCGGTTGCAAAGTCCTCAGTGAAAGCCAAGGGCGCCACTAAAAAGGCCGCGACGGTTGAATCTGAAGCCAAGTCTGCGACAAAGCGAGCGCCCCGCAAAGCAGTTGCCAAGACTACCACGAGTAAGACGACCAAGAGTAAGAAGAGTTCTGAATCTGCTGAATAGATGAAAAGTACAGGAAAGTAAGGAGCAGAAATTGGGTCAAAAGACACATCCGGTCGGATTTCGCCTCGGGATTATCAAGGGCTGGAACAGCCGTTGGTACGCACCCCAGCGTAATTTCGCCGATCTCGTTTTCGAAGACATGATGATTAAGCGCTATATAAACAAGCGACTTGATAATGCCGGAATCTCCGCTGTGATAATCTCACGAGCCGCGAAAAAAGTTACTGTCGATATTCATACCTCGCGGCCGGGCATTGTTATCGGACGTCGAGGCGCCGAAGTCGACAAACTTCGCGAAGAATTACAGATGTTGACCAAGAAAGATATTCTGCTCAATATCGTCGAGGTCCGCAAACCTGAATTGAATGCTAAACTTGTCGCTGATTCTGTCGCCCGCCAACTCGAAGGACGTGTCTCTTTCCGACGCGCGATGAAGAAAGCTCTTGCCGCAACGATGAAGATGGGCGCTGAGGGAATAAAAATACAGTGCGGAGGACGCCTTGGAGGCGCTGAAATCGCCCGCACAGAAAAATACAAGGACGGCCGCACCCCGCTTCATACTTTGCGAGCTGATATTGATTATGCCCTTGCTACAGCCAATACGACCTATGGGTGTATCGGCGTGAAAGTATGGATATGCAAAGGCGAGATACTCGAAGCCGGCCAATTCATCCAGGACAGTTCCGACGCTCCCAAGAATGAACAACAGCAGGCCCCGCGCGATATGGACCAAGGCGGAGGTCGCCCTCGACGCGATGATCGCCCGAGCGGCGGTGGTCGTCCGGGTGGTGGCAGCGGCAAACCACAGCAGGGTGGCGGTCGAGGTGATGGGCGCGGACCTGGCGGGGGCCGTGGACGCGGCGGTGATAATCGCGGCGGTGGCGGCAGCGCTGAGCGTCCCCGCGGTCGTGTGAGACGCCCAGGTGATTCAGATGCCAATGCTCCAAGAGGTCGTCGTCCCGAAGGGGAGTCCGGCGGTAGCTCGACACCAACAA
The DNA here is from genome assembly GCA_034439475.1 of Candidatus Zixiibacteriota bacterium. Classification (NCBI taxonomy): domain Bacteria; kingdom Pseudomonadati; phylum Candidatus Zixiibacteriota; species Candidatus Zixiibacteriota bacterium. The sequence goes on along the minus strand of JAWXAN010000060.1, from coordinate 98,485 downwards.
ACCCGGCGACGCCGAAAAAAGACGTTTGATCGGCACAGAGCAGGAGTAGGTAAAGAGATATGTTGCAGCCCAAAAGAAGCAAGTTTCGAAAAGCCCAGCGTGGGCGGATGACCGGCAAAGCCAAAGGCGGAGCCGCAGTGGATTTCGGTGAGTACGGACTCAAGGCTCTCGAGCCGTGCTGGTTAACCAACCGGCAAATCGAAGCCGCTCGTGTGGCTTTAACCCGCCACATCAAGCGCGGTGGAAAAATTTGGATTCGGGTCTTTCCGGATAAGCCCGTAACAAAAAAGCCTGCAGAAACCCGTATGGGAAAGGGTAAAGGCGCGCCGGAGTATTGGGTGGCCGTTATCAAGCCGGGAAGAGTGTTGTTTGAAATTGAAGGCGTGACCGAGGCTTTGGCCCGCGAAGCGTTGTTACTTGCGGCCAATAAGTTGCCTCTGAAGACGAAATTTGTCTCACGCGCTGAGACCGAGGTAATATAGAAGATATGAAAATCAGTACTTTACGCGAATTGACGCGCGATGAACTTCTTCAGCGTCGCAAAGACCTCGAAGAAGAACTGTTTAATTTGAGAATGCGCCGCTCAGTCAAAACGCTTGATAATCCGCTTCGCCTGCGCCACATTGGCCGCGATGTCGGTCAGATCATGACTCTCCTGCGCGAAGACGAACTTGGAATTCGCAAGCTTGCCGAGAGCAAGACGGGCATTCTTGGCGAAAAGCAGACAAAGACTAAGACAAAAGCAAAAAAGGAAAGCTGAGATAATTGATGCCGGAAACACAGCAGACAATTGAGAGAACCAAACGTAAGATTCGTCAGGGGACGGTCGTGTCGAACAAAATGAATAAGACAATAGTCATTCGTATTGACCGAACGATCAAGCATCCGCTGTATTCCAAGACTCTCAAAACATCGAGCAAGCTGTATGCTCATGACGAGAAAAACGATGCCGGTATCGGAGATTTTGTTAAAGTGATGGAAACTCGCCCGCTCTCGAAGACAAAGCGCTGGCGTTTGATTGAAGTGGTGGAGAAAGCGAAGTAGGCTCGACTGCGAGTTGACGGTTTGAAAGGTTTATCACAATGATTCAGGAATTTACAGTTCTTACGGTGGCGGATAATTCAGGCGCAAAGCGCGCGATGTGTTTCCGTATTCTCGGCGGTAGCCGCAAGAAATATGCGTCGATCGGCGATATTATCGTCGTTGCCGTCAAAGAAGCCATTCCCGGCGGAACGGTCAAGAAATCCGAGGTATGCAAAGCGGTGGTTGTGCGTACTAAGACCGCTGTGCTTCGCAAGGACGGCTCGCGGATCCGGTTTAGCGATAACGCCGCGGTGATTATCAACGAGGCCAAAGAGCCTCGTGGAACCCGCATTTTTGGCCCGGTCGCCCGTGAGCTTCGCGACAAGCAGTTCATGAAAATTGTATCCCTGGCCCCTGAAGTTATATAAAGAGGATTGAAGAGACGATGCGCATAAGAAAAGGTGATAATGTTCTCATACTCTGCGGCCAAAGCCGCGGAAAGACGGGCCGCGTCCTGTTTGTAATCCCGGACAAAGACCAGGTGCTTGTCGAGGGACTGAACCTGCGCAAGAAGCACCAGAAGCCGACGCAAAAAAGCCCAAAGGGCGGTATTATTTCAAAAGAGGCCCCTATCCATATCAGCAATGTGGCGTTGCATGTCTCTGGCTCTAAAGGACCCCGTCCGACCCGTCTTTCAAGCCGGATTATTGAAGATGGCGGCAAGCGAACCAAAGTACGCATTAGCCGCGTGACTGGCGAACAGATTTAAGAGGTAAAGTGCGATGGCAAGATTAAAAGACAAATACACAAAAGATATCACACCGAAATTGATGAAGGACAACAGTTATACATCAGTTATGCAGGTGCCGCGCTTATCAAAGATTACCATCAATATCGGCGTGGGTGAAGCGACCCAAAACGCAAAAGTTCTTGAGGCCGCCGCAGGCGACCTTCAGGCTATTACCGGACAAAAGCCGCTATTGACCAAAGCCCGTAAAAGCATCTCGAACTTCAAACTCCGCGAGGGGCTTGCTATCGGCTGCGCCGTGACATTGCGCCGCGAAAAGATGTACGAATTTTTTGACCGCCTGGTCAATGTTGCTATGCCGCGAATCCGGGACTTCCGCGGTGTGAGCGCGAAATCGTTCGATGGCCGGGGAAACTACAACCTCGGCTTGAAAGAACAGTTGATCTTTCCGGAAATTGACTATGATAAAATTGATAAGGTTCGTGGTATGACCATTTCGTTCACAACAACCGCGCGCTCCGATGACGAAGCCCGGCAGTTGTTGGCCGAACTGGGAATGCCCTTCCAAAAATAGGAGAACGATGGCAAAGAAATGTCTCATAGAGAAGCAAAAGCGCACACCGAGGTTTGCGGTCCGCGCATATAGCCGCTGCCGCCGATGCGGACGTCCGCATGCATTTATGCGCCGATTCGGTCTGTGCAGAATTTGCTTCCGTAATATGGCCCTGGCCGGCGATCTGCCCGGCGTGGTAAAGGCCAGTTGGTAGATGTTGGAACACGTGAGGAGAAATAATCGATGAGTATGACCGATCCGGTCGCAGACCTGCTGACCAGACTTCGCAATGGCTCAAAGGCCAAACGGCCCGCCGTGGATGTTCCAGCGTCGAATGTCAAACGGGAGATTGTGCGAATTTTGAAAGACACAAAGTATATTCGTGACTATATCGAACTGCCGGATAACAAGCAGGGCATTCTGCGCGTGTATTTGCGTTACAGCCGGGGCGACGCGCCGGTTATTAGAGGAATCCAGCGCGTGTCACGTCCAGGACTGCGAAAGTACATTGCATCCGACGCAATAAAGCTCTCGACCCATAACATTCAGGGCATTTCGATTATTTCAACATCTGCCGGTATGATGACCAACTACGATGCCGCACAGAGACGTATCGGCGGCGAAGTCGTGCTGCGGTGCTGGTAGGATAAAGAGGAACAAAGATGTCGCGTATAGGCAAAATGCCGGTAATAATACCGGACAAGGCAAAGGTTGAAATCGCCGGATCGAAGGTCACTGTGACCGGAGCCAAAGGCACGCTTGTGCACACGATCCATCCGGAGATATCAGCTAAGATTGAAGGAAAGGAACTGCTTGTCAGTCGTCCTTCCGATCAAAAGAGACACCGCGCCCTTCATGGTTTAACGCGCGCGCTGATTCAAAATATGGTTACCGGCGTGACCGAAGGGTTCACTCGCGAGCTTGAAATAATCGGCGTCGGATTTCGCGCCGAAGCAAAAGGCAAAGTACTCCAGTTGAACCTCGGATACTCGCATCCGATTTTGTTTATTCCTCCTGAAGGAATCGCCATTGCCTATGAAGCCAAAGAAAATAAATTGAAGATATCCGGAGCGGACAAGGCCCTTGTCGGTCTTACCGCTGCAAAAATTCGTTCATTCCGCAAGCCCGAGCCCTACAAAGGCAAAGGCGTGCGATATGTCGGTGAACAAGTCAGAACCAAAGCCGGTAAGACAGCCGGTTAAGAGATGGTGTTGAACTAATGGCAGATAAAAGTAAAGAAAAAGCGTTTAAAAGCGACCGTCGTCGCACCCGTGTGCGTTCCAAGGTCGCTGGTACCGCCCAGCGTCCGCGGTTGACTGTGGCAAAATCATTGAATAATGTTTTTGTGCAGATAATCGATGACGAGAACAACACGACCCTTGTGGGCATAAGCTCAAACTCAAAAGAGCTCAAGGGGTCGATTACGGACAAAGACTCCAAAACGGCCGTCGCAAAAAAGGTCGGCATGAAATTAGCCGAGCTATCTAAAGCCAAAGGCATCGGGCAAGTGGTCTTTGACCGCAACAAGCATCGATACCATGGCCGTATCAAAGCAGTAGCTGAAGGAGCCCGCGAAGGCGGCCTCAATTTTTAACGTGAGAATTTTATTTATTTATTGTATGAGGTGATGTTTGGCCAAGTTTGAATCAGAGAACCGCGAATTTAAAGAGAAGGTAATTGCCGTCAACCGGGTAGCGAAAGTTGTCAAGGGTGGCCGGCGTTTTAGCTTTACCGCTCTTGTCACAGTTGGGGATAAAAATGGAAAAGTCGGAATCGGTCTGGGGAAAGCGGCCGAAGTATCCGAAGCGATTCGCAAAGGAACCGAAGCCGCGCGCAAAGCGATGGTCAAAGTCAATTTGGTCAACGGAACGATTCCTCACCGAATCGACGGCGAATACGGCGCTTCCACAGTCGTAATGCGTCCGGCCTCACCGGGAACCGGAGTGATTGCCGGAGGCGCTGTTCGGGCTATTTTGGAATCGCTCGGCGTGCATGATATTCTTGCCAAAGTTATCGGAAGCCGCAATCCTTCGAACGTCGTGAAGGCCACTCTCAACGGCCTCAGCCATCTTCGCACAAAAGAACAAGAGGCGCTCTTCCGCGAAAGCGCATAGGCCGCTTTTGTAGACAGGCGGAACAGAGGATATATCATGGCAAAGTTAAAAATTACCCAAGTGAAAAGCACAATCGACCGGATTGAACCGCAGAAGAGAACAATGACTGCTCTCGGTCTGGGCAAACTGCACCGAACGGTTGTGCATAACGATACTCCGCAGATTCGCGGTATGATTAATGCCGTTCTTCACTTAGTCACTGTTGAAGAAATTAAGTAGACTGCCACACCAGAATAAAATAATAGAGGCATAAGAGATTATGGATTTGCATACCCTAAAACCGGCACCGGGCTCAACACAAACTCGCAGACGCGTTGGCCGTGGTTCAGGTAGTGGACTCGGAAAAACTTCCGGTCGTGGACATAAGGGACAAAAAGCGCGTAGCGGCTGGAGTTACAAGTACGGTAAAGAAGGCGGCCAGATGCCGATTCACCGCCGGCTCCCGAAATTTGGATTCACTAATATTTATAAGACCGAATATCAGGTTGTCAATGTCGCGGAATTGGCCCGCTGTACATCGAGCGAGGTTACTATCGAGACTCTCAGAGCCGAAGGAATCATAAAGAACTCGCGTATCCCGGTAAAGATTCTGGGCAATGGATCGGTCGAGAAGGCATTCACAGTGAAAGCGGCGGCCTTCTCAAAATCCGCGATAACGAAAATTGAAGCAGCAGGTGGAAAAACCGAGGTGGTGGCGTGCTGAAGACTTTCGGCGATATTTTTAAAATCGAAGAATTACGCAACCGAATTTTCTTTACCCTCGGACTACTCGTTGTCTACCGCATTGGCGGGCATATTCCGACACCCGGTGTCGACGGCGCAGTTATCACAGCCGCGCTTTCCTCACAGACTATCTTTGGGTTGTTGGACCTCTTTGCCGGAGGGGCGTTCGCAAAAGCGACAATTTTCGCGATGGGTATTATGCCCTACATCTCGGCTTCGATTATGTTACAATTGCTTGGCGCCGTCGTGCCCTACTTGCAACGCCTTCAGCGCGAAGGCGAAGAAGGCCGAAGAAAAATCACCCAATATACGCGCTATCTGACCGTGCTTATTGCGGCCCTGCAAGCCTGGGGTACAGCGACATTTCTTACGACTATTAATTTTAACGGTGTGGCCGCAGTACACATGAGCCATGCAGCCTTTATCCCGCTGACCATTCTGACCTTTACCTGTGGCACAATTTTTGTCATGTGGCTGGGCGAACAGATTACCGAGCGCGGAATAGGAAATGGTATTTCACTCATTATTTTCATCGGTATCATTGCCCGCTTTCCAGACGCCATTGTCGAGGAATATCTGCTGATTATGGGAGGCTCGCGTCCTCTTTGGATTGCTCTTCTTTTGGTAGCGATGATGCTTCTGGTTATCGCTGCGGTTATCATGATTACTCGGGGACAGCGGAGAATACCGGTGCAGTATCCCCGTAAAGTTGTCGGACGCCGCGTCTTTGGTGGAGCCACAACTCACCTGCCGCTCTCGGTTAATTCAGCCGGTGTGATTCCAATTATCTTTGCTCAGTCGATCATGTTCCTGCCGTCGACTATCGCCCAGCTATTTCCGGATGTTGACTGGGTACAGACATTTGTTCTCGAGGGACTTGCTCCCGGCAGTTTATGGTACTCAATGATCTACGCTCTCATAATTGTTTTCTTCGCATATTTTTACACGGCAATTGTTTTTAATCCGATGGAGATTGCGGACAATATGCGTAAAAATGGCGGCTACATTCCCGGTGTCCGACCGGGCAAGAACACAGCTGACTATATCGAACGAATTTTAACCCGGATTACGCTTCCCGGCGCGTTGTTTTTTGCGGCTATTGCCGTCCTGCCCTGGGTGCTGATTGGTCAACTTGATATTAATTACTTTTTCGGCGGTACCGGTCTTCTGATTGTTGTTGGCGTAGCCCTCGACACGCTGCAGCAGATTGAGTCGCATCTTTTGATGAGACATTATGATGGCTTTATGAAGAAAGGAAAGATCCGCGGGAGGTCGATGTAATCTTGCGCTTGGTCTTCTTAGGCCCTCCCGGCTCCGGCAAAGGCACACAGGCTGTGCGACTGTCGCAGAGGCAAGGCTGGTTGCATTTATCAACTGGCGACATCCTTCGCGAAGCGGTCAAGCTCGGCAACGAGTTGGGCAGAAAGGCCGAATCATTCATGAAGAATGGCGAACTTGTTCCGGATCACCTGATCATGGAAATGATACGAATGAAAATTAGCTCGGGCGCTCTCGATGACGGCTTTATTCTTGACGGCTTTCCTCGGACCATTCCACAGGCCGAACAGCTCAAGGAGCTTTTCATCGGGAACAACATCTCGCTTGATATGGTAATTTTGCTCCGGGTTTCCGATGAGGAAATCGTCAAGCGGCTCTCGGGACGGTGGTTTTGTCCAGTCTGTAATGCGGGATACAATTATCCCCTTGCGGTGCCGAAAGTTACCGGACGATGCGATAAAGATAACGCGCATCTGCAGCGGAGAAGTGACGATGACGAGGCGGTCGTTGTGCACCGTTTGGAAGTGTACAAAAGACAAACTCGGCCTATAGAGGATTTCTACCGCACGGAACAATTGCTGTACGAGATTCCGGCCGAATCTGCGCCTGATAAAGTGTTTCAGGCTCTCCTGAATGCAACTGCGGTTTAAACGCATTGGGAAATATGTGATTGTGCTGAAAACGAAAGAAGAAATTGAGATAATGAGACGAGCGGGTAGGGTTGTCGGTCAAACCCTTGATATGGTCGGTGAAAACCTGCGTCCAGGTATGAGTACCGCAGAGCTTGATACTCTTATCGAGGATTTTATTCGTTCAAAAGGCGCAGTTCCGGCCTTTAAGAATTACCATGGATATCCAGCCTCAGCGTGCATTTCAATCAATGACGAAGTCGTCCATGGTATCCCCGGCAAACGGATCATAGCCGAAGGGGATATTGTCTCGGTCGATGTTGGCTCGATTGTCGATGACTATTATGGCGATTCCGCGCGCACCTTTGCCGTAGGCAAAGTCAGCCCCGAAAAGAGCCGTTTGATGGAATTTACCTTGAAATCCCTTATGGCGGGTATTGACAATGCCAGAAAAGGGAATAAATTAGGCTCTATTTCCGCAGCCGTGCAAAAAGTGGCTGAAGGACAGGGATTTGGTGTTGTCCGCCAGCTTGTTGGACATGGTATTGGCCGGAGTATGCACGAGGAACCCCAGGTGCCTAATTTCGGTTCAGAAAAAGATGGGCCAGTTTTGCGGGCGGGTATGGTCTTGGCCGTTGAGCCAATGATAACAATGGGGACCTACGAAGTGAAGACGTTGCCGGACGGCTGGACCGTAGTTACTGCGGATGGTCTTCCATCAGCTCATTTCGAGCACACTATTGCAATCACGGACAACGGTCCTGATATATTAACGCTGTCTTAAAAAGGAGAGTATGGCCAAAGAAGAAACGATTACCGTTGAAGGCAAAGTTGTAGAGCCTCTACCCAATGCGATGTTTCGGGTGGAGTTGGATAACGGTCATGTCGTTTTAGCCCATATCTCAGGTAAGATGCGAATGAATTTTATTAAGATACTTCCCGGCGATAAGGTGACATTGGAATTGTCCCCGTATGACCTGTCGCGCGGCCGTATCACGTATAGATATAAATAATGAATGAGTTGCTCAGAAAGCGTCTTGTATGAAGATTAAGTCCTCGATAAAAAAGCGTTGCGAACACTGCAAGTTGATTCGCCGCCGCGGTGTCTTGCGGATTATCTGCTCGAAGAACCCAAGCCACAAACAGCGTCAAGGGTAAGAATTTGATACAGAATTATTCTGACACAGGAAGAACGATTATGAATGTTGAGATAAAGGAGAGTGCCTTTGGCTCGTATTGCCGGTGTTGACCTGCCCAAAGATAAGCGAATTGAAATCGGTTTGCAGTATATCTTTGGCATTGGTCCGTATATAGCTCAGCAGATACTTAGCAAGACTGGTATCAGCGCTGACACCCGTGTGCATAAGCTGCACGACGATGAAGTTGCAAAACTTCGCTCAGTCATCGAAAGCGATGTCAGTGTCGAGGGCGCGTTGCGTGGACAAGTGTCCATGCATATCAAACGCCTTATTGATATCGGCTCGTATCGCGGACTCCGCCATCGCCGCGGACTTCCGGTACGCGGACAGAGGACTAAAACAAATGCGCGCACGCGTAAGGGACCAAGACGGTCAATTGGCGGGTTGAAGAAGAAACCAGCCTCAAAGACGTAAAAGATAAAATAAAGATAGAGGATATTCGTGGCAGAACCCAAAAAGAAGCGAACTAAAAAAAGAGTCGGACGTGTTGAATCGAATGGAATCGTCCATGTCAAGGCGACTTTCAACAACACTATCATTACCGTCGCCGATATGCAAGGCCGTACGATCTCGTGGGGAACCGCTGGCAAGGCCGGCTTCAAGGGTTCAAAAAAATCGACTCCTTTCGCCGCCCAAACCGCAGCGGGAACAGCCGCCAAAGAAGCGATTGATCTTGGCTTGCGACGGGTTGAAGTTTGGGTCAAAGGACCGGGCGCAGGGCGCGAAGCCGCAATCCGCTCGCTCTCTGCCGCAGGACTCGAGATTACGTTGATCAAAGATGTCACGCCGATTGCTCACAACGGTTGCCGCCCACCCAAACGCCGCCGTGTCTAAGTATGATGAATATTTTTGTATTGATAGTAGGAGAATAGATGGCCCGTTACACTGAAGCAAACTGCAGATTGTGCCGCCGGGAAGGTGAGAAGCTTTTTCTCAAAGGCTCCCGCTGCTTTTCTGACAAATGCGCGATTGAAAGACGACAATATCCTCCCGGTCAGCATGGCCAGAATATGAGACGAAAAGTCTCAAACTACGGTCTACAGTTGCGGGAAAAACAAAAGGTGAGAAGAATCTATGGCGTGCTTGAAAAGCAGTTCCGTAACTACTTCGAGCATGCCGACGCCAAGTCCGGTATCACCGGCGAGGCCCTGGTTCAATTCTTGGAGCTGCGTCTTGATAATATCGTCCACCGGCTCGGATTTGCTTCATCACGCAAAGCGGCGCGTCAGCTTATCCGCCATCGTCATATCCTCGTCGATGGTGCGCTGGTTGATATTCCATCGTATCAGGTCAAGCCGCGTCAGCTTATCCGGGTCAAAGACAGTTCAAAGAATCTTGACCTTATTCATGCCTCGCTCAAGGTTGGACGCGGAGCGGAATATCCGTGGTTGCGCTTGAATAAGGCATCGCTGGAAGGGGAACTCCTCGACATTCCAAAGCGCTCAGAAATTCCGCTTATGGCAAACGAGCAGTTGATCGTGGAGCTCTACTCCAAGTAACGCAAATTCCTGATAAGAGGTTGGAAATTTATGAAATGGAAGCCATTGACAATGCCGCGCGAAGTCGTCAGCGACCACTCCTCGGCTAATGCTAATTTTTCCCGATTCACCGTCGAACCGCTGGAGCGCGGCTATGGTGTAACACTCGGAAACTGTCTGCGACGCATTTTGCTGTCGTCGATTCAAGGAGCCGCGGTTGTCTCCATGCGCATCAGAGGAAATCTCCACGAGTTTTCCACCGTGCCGGGAGTCTACGACGATGTGACCAATATTGTGCTCAATTTGAAGACAATGGTTTTTCGTCTTCATGCCGATGAAATGCGCACGCTTCGTCTCCATGCAACGAAAAAAGGAAAAGTCACCGCCGGTATGTTCGAGAGCAATGCCGAAATTGAAATTTTGAATCCCGATCAGGTTATCTGCGAGTTAACCGATGATATTGATTTCAATATGGAAATCGATGTCGATGCTGGCCGCGGTTATTTTATTGCCGACCAGAATAAGCGCCCCGATGCTCCTGTCGGAACAATATTTATTGATTCCCTTTTCTCGCCAGTCACCAAAGTCAGCTATCAGATTGAAAACACACGTCTCGGTCAAAAGACCGACTACGATCGCCTCATTACGGAAATTACCACCAACGGGGCTATTACCCCAGAAGACGCCCTCAGCTACGCCGCCAAATTGATGAAAGACCATTTGCAACTGTTTATCCATCTGGACGAAGAAGTCATGGTCGTAGAATCCCCGGCTGAAGATGAGGAAGTCCTTCGCGTGCGAAATCTTCTCAAGACCCGTGTGGAAGAACTTGAACTCTCGGTTCGTTCCTCAAACTGTCTGCGCGCCGCCAATATTCAGACCTTGGGCGAATTGGTGACAAAATCTGAACCGGAAATGCTCAAGTACCGCAACTTTGGCCGCAAGTCACTTAACGAGATCGGCGCATTGTTAGAAGATATGAATCTTGGGTTTGGAATGGACATCTCATCCTTCCTTGAAGCTCAAAAAAGGTAAGGTAGAAGACCAATCATGCGACACCAAGACAAAGTCAGGAAACTGAATAAAACCAAGCCGCATCGCGAAGCTATGCTCTCCAATATGGCGGCTTCGCTTTTGCTTCATCGGATTATCAAGACAACCGAGACCAAGGCGAAAGCCCTTCGGCCGGTGATGGATCGCCTTATAACAATCGGCAAGGAAGACACTCTCGCATCCAAAAGACGGGTCGCGCAGGTGCTTCGCACCCGCGAGTCCTTCACCCGTTTCTATGAGGAAATAATTCCTAAACTTGGCAACAGAACATCGGGCTACACCCGTGTAATTAAAGCCGGTGTGCGACGAGGCGACGGCTCCGATATGGCCATCATCGAACTGATGATTGAAAAGCCTGCCCCGATTGACCCCAAAGTCAAAAAGACCAAGAAAGAGGCCAAGTCTGAAGCCGCAGCCAGCGCTACCGCTCCCAAAAAGACAGCCAAGAAGGCGGCAAGCAAATCGGCTTGACTGAAAACAATACTTTGACAATTTTACCCGTCTTTTCGCAAGGAAAGACGGGTTTTCTTTTATGTGCAATAGTATTGGATTTACGACCCAAACTTATATATTGAATTGGTTGCACAGAGTCAAACATAATCGTGAAGGCACACGCATATGCCAAAGCAAAGATGAGGAAAGATGAGTGAACTACAAGCTGGCGGAATGAGTTCGACCAAGAAAATTGTGCTAATTGTCGCAACCGCATTTATTGTTCTGATGATTATTCTCATCGGCAGTTGTGTTATCTTCAGGGACGATATTGTCCGTATTGCTACCGTCGTGGGAATCTCGAAATTCAAACAAAACGTATTATCTGATTCAACGCTTGCTGTTGACAGCGTTGCTTTCGACAGATTGACTACCAGCTTTAGCGAGAAATTACAAAAGGAAGAGCATTTGCTCTCTGACGAAAGATACACAGCTTTCATGCAGAAGATGCAGGTCATATTCTTGGATAAGCACATCGACAGCGCCGATGTCAATACTGCGGTAAATGCCATGACAAGCTACTTTCCTGGGTTGCAGAGCGAGTGGCCCGCTACGGAAATGCCTGATACGGCTCTGTCGTCCGACTTGACAACGGTAACTGACACGATAATGACAGAATAGATACACCCGTTGAATGGGGCACATAGGTGGTGAATTCATACCGATGCTTGATATAATAATCCCCATCCTCCTCGCATACCTTCTCGGCGCGATTCCATTTGGACTGCTTATTGCCAAGTCCCGCGGAATAACAGACATCCGTGCGCTGGGCTCCGGAAATATCGGCGCGACAAATGTCTGGCGTGTTGCCGGACCTAAAGTCGCCATCTGGGTCTACATTCTGGATATAAGCAAGGGTATAGCGGCGATAATGATAGCCCGTGCATTTAATCAAACATTTATGGATCGAGATATTTTTCTAGTCTTGTGCGCCTTATCTGCGGTTCTTGGCCACATTTTCCCAGTGTATCTGGCCTTCCGCGGAGGAAAGGGTGTGAATACGGCGCTTGGCGTTCTTTTTGCCCTTGTGCCTGCGCAGGCGCTGGTCGCGCTAACGGTGTTTATTGTTATCGTCGCCCTCACTCACTATATCTCGCTTGGGTCGCTTCTCGGGGGGATCTGTCTTGTCGTGACCCTGCTCATTCAGAAATTTATTTTCGCGATGCCTATCGCATCGGTCTACATCTATCTATCCATAGCCCTCGCTTTGCTGATCGTATACACCCACCGCGAAAATATTGTCCGGCTTGCCTCGGGCACGGAAAGCAGATTCTCGCTTAGCTCGAAATATGAAAAGAGAAATGGTCATGCCTGAGACTATTGCCATATGTGGAGCGGGTTCGTGGGGACGGGCAATTGCCGGACTGTTGGACGGCGCCGGGCATAGAATAAGGCTTTGGGCGCATGATACCCGCGATTTTGAATCTTTGCAGAAAACTGGAAGACCATTCGAACAAGTAGGCGAACGCCCTCTGTCCTCTTTGATTAGCTTATCGCAGGACATTCCATCTACTATAAACCGAGCCGATTTGATAGTCCTTGCCACCCCTTCACAGTATCTCCGGCCAGTCATTCGGGCGGTCGCCGCCAGCCTGGATTCTCCATGTCGCATCTTAAATTTGGCCAAAGGAATTGAGGCTGGCTCGCTCAAACGTATGTCAGAAGTTATCGCCGACGAAACATTTTTTCCAGCGGAGTTTATTGCGACACTCTCCGGGCCCTCACTTGCCGAGGAGGTCAGTTCTGGCATGCCAACTACTGTTGTGGCCGCTGGGGTCTCGCGGGAGTTTGTTGGCCATATCCAGAGCGTCTTCAGCATAGGAAATTTCCGCGTTTACGGGAGCGAAGACTTAATTGGAGTCGAGTTGGGCGGGTCGCTTAAAAATATAATCGCTATTGCGGCAGGCATCGTCGATGGATTACATTTAGGTGATAATACAAAAGGCGCATTGATAACGCGCGGTCTGGCAGAAATGACGCGTCTTGGAACAACACTCGGTGCTCAGGCTGCAACCTTTGCGGGTTTGTCAGGGATTGGTGACCTGGTTACAACATGTTCTTCGCTAAAGAGCAGAAACAGAACCTTGGGTTTCCGGATCGGCAAAGGAGAACAACTGGCGAAGATTTTATCTTCAATGACTATGGTTGCTGAAGGCGTGGAAACGGCGAGGTCGGCCTATCAGTTGGCACAGCGCGAAAAGGTGGAGATGCCTATCACTAACGAAATGTATAGGGTGCTCTTTGAAGCAAAACCTGCGGCTGAAGCCGTGGCTGACCTCATGGGACGCGCACTTAAAGCAGAAATCTGGCAGTAACAAACTTTCTTATTCACAGGATGGTCATGACAAAAATTGCTACCGAAGACAAACGCTTTTATTCAATAAGCGATGTCGCAAAAATTACTGGTCTTGAGGCCTATGTCCTCAGGTTCTGGGAAAAAGAATTTCCGACGCTCAAACCGCGCAAGAACCGGGGTGGAAGCAGGCTCTACACAGCCCATGATATCGAACTGATAAATCGAATCAATCATCTACGCAAAACAGAAAAGCTAACCATCGATGGAACGCGAGCAAAACTGATGCTTAAACGCTCAAGCGAGGAATCAACCGAGATTAGTTCCAAAGCCCGTGTTCGAACGCTTATCGGAAAAGTCCGCAAAGACGTGGCGGATTTGCTCAAACTTTTCCCTTGAAATCAGCTTGGTTCGTGTCTACTTTGGAAAACGTAACACGCTGGTGACGCGTTATGAAAGCAGGAAAGTATGCTGTCGGAGCGTGGCGCAGTTGGTAGCGCACTCGCTTGGGGTGCGAGAGGTCGCCCGTTCAAATCGGGTCGCTCCGACCATTTTTATTTCGAGCTTTTACGGCTTATTTTTCGACTGAAAATGCACGAAAGAAGGAGTAACTTCTGGACAGCGCTAATCTATCTACAAATGTAAAAATAACCAAGCTTATTGTAGTATGTGATGCGTGCTGTCGAGTTCCAGATGCTAATGTCGCTGGAAGGAGTAGTTTGGTAAGGCGGCCTGTGGTGTTCTCTATCTCAATGGGAGTAAAGATCTCAAAAATAAATTGCATGAATCTGGTAAGTATTTAGGTGAAATGAGTGTAAATGAAGCCGAATACTCTGGACTCATTTATGCGCTCGACAATGCCTCATCATACTGTAGGAAAGAGATAGAGGTCTGGATGGATAGTCAACTAGTCATACGTCATCTGAACGGAGTGTATCGACTAAAGGCAGCAAATCTAAAGCCGTATTTCGATAAAGTAAAAGCGTTGGAAAGTCGGTACGAGAGTGTTCAATATTTCCACCATGACCGTAGTTCAGAGACTGCCATAGCAGCAGATTTGATAGCAAATAACTACTTACAGCAATCTGTGTCACAGAAAAAGCGATGATGTTTACATATCTCTTCTACAGATTTCTAAGGGGCTATATATTCAATGTATAGGTTATTTCGTTGGATCTGCACAATTCCAAATGCAGGAATGATTCTTAGTCTTATTGTTTTGCCGAACAGAAGCATTTCTGGAATCGGAGGGATTTGCATAATTACTATTGTTGCGATTTGGTCGAAGCCTCACAAACGGATTGCGCGGACGATTGCAACAGTAATGTGGGTAGGATTGACTCTCGTGATCATTTTCGCTATGCAATCCAAAGAATTTGGATCTGGGATTCTTCTATTGTTTTTTGCAACGTTGAATGTTATTGGGATCTGGATTGGAAGTAGTTTTGATCTCAAAAGGTTCTTCAAGAGTCTAAAGCAAGACAAACCGGTTCCAGAGGGAACTGCACACTTAGACGAGCCTATTTCGAAATTGAATCAACAAGTTAATGCGCCTGAGCAAGTATGCGAGTCTTGTGGAAGTCGGTTCACTTCACAGTACAAATTGTGTTCAATTTGTGGAGTTCCAGTGGGCAAGAGATCTTGTAAGGGATGCAAAAGCATAATCTCTTCGAGTTTTGGATATTGTCCGGATTGTGGAGTTGAGGCTAGGTAAAATGTTTACTTTCGGCTCCGACTATTTTTATTGCTCTATCCACACTATCTGAAGCGGGCGAATGTCGTGTATAATTCCTTATATGTCATCTGAGAAGAGCCAATCGATTCTTGTCCTTGTGCCAGCCTACAACGCGGCCAAATACCTGCCGGACCTTGTGCCTCGTCTGCGACAGTACGTCTGCAATGACAACCTTCTTTTTATTAACGATGGCTCTTCAGATGATTCTGTCCAGATACTCAAAGAGTTAAACGTTAGACATATTTCGTTCCAAACAAATCGCGGCAAAGGCGCCGCGCTCAGAGCCGGTTTTGATTATGCAATCGAACATTGCTATCGCTCGGTCTTGACGCTCGATGCCGATTTACAGCATCTTCCCGAAGAAGTCATCCGTTTTTTTGCGCTCGATAACGGCGAGCGTGTTATTTTGGGAACCAGAAAGATATCACGCGCAATCATGCCCTTAGAACGCTGGCTGACAAATAATCTGACATCTCTGATAATCTCGATATTTTCAACTCAGAGAGTTCGGGACAGTCAATCCGGCTACCGTCTGATTCCCGTTGACCTGTTTAAAGCAATTCAATTAAAGACGGTGAAGTTTGATTTTGAATCCGAGATGCTTTTCAAAGCTGGAGCGGTGGGAGCGAGAATCGCTGAGGTGCCGGTATCGACAATCTACGAAGGTTCGCGCTCCTATATAAATCCCTTTGTTGACACAGGGCGATTTATCCGACAAATTTGGAAACGTATCTGGGCGTAAATGTCAAAGAAAGAGCGCCGCTAAAATGTCTGCTAAACGTCTTATTCTCATTACCAACGATGACGGCTATTTCTCAGATGGCATAAACGCCCTTTTCAAGGAGTTCTCCAAGAAGGACGAAGTATTTATGGTCGCCCCTGATCAGGAGCAATCAGCCAGTTCGCATTCGCTGACGTTGCACCGTCCCCTTCGTATGAGGCCTCTTGATACGAGGCGGTTTGTGGTCGACGGCACACCTACTGATTGTGTGATGTTGGCGATGCATGTACTTTTCAAAAAACGGAAGCCCGATCTCATTGTTTCGGGAATAAATCATGGCGGGAATATGGGAGACGATGTCACATATTCTGGAACCGTTGCAGCGGCGATCGAGGGAGCTATTTTGAAAGTCCCCGCTCTGGCGATTTCCATGGTTGATTATGAAGTTGCGATGCCCATGTCTCGCGCCGCAAAATTTGTGGTCAAATTTTCGAACAAGCTCGACGACTTCGATCTTCCCCCTAATGTCTTTTTGAATATCAATTTCCCGCCTGACAATGGAAAAGCGTATCGCGATTATGAATTTACCAAACAGGGCATTCGGCACTATCGCGATATAGTTATTAATAAAACAGATCCACGCGGTCGTCCCTATTACTGGGTCGCCGGAAAGCCAAAATGGAAGGCAAGCAAGGGTTCTGATTTTAGCGCGACCCAAAACCGTAAAGTCTCAGTCACGCCAGTAAAGCTCGATTTTACAGATCGTGAGACCCTTGAAAGGCTCAAAGACTTCTCCGAATCAAAACCGTTGTCCAAAAGAACAAAAAAATAGCCCGTCCTGACACCAAGAACAAGCCGACCAGATTAAGTGTCGTGACTCTATTTCTTGCTGAAATCACACCAATTATAATCTATTGACATTAAACGATGATGGACTATTTTAAAAGCCTGTTATTTCGGGGCGTGGCGCAGTTGGTAGCGCGCTTGGTTCGGGACTAAGAGGTCGCTGGTTCAAATCCAGTCGCCCCGATAATTTCAGCTTGCACGCTAAAGAGGTGGCGTGGCTTGCTTTTGAAACTCCTGTCAAAACGAGACTTCGAAAAGCCAAAGAGGATGAGATAGATTGACCGAAACCAGAGCCCGGGGCAAAATTAAGGTAGCCGGCAGGGTCCAAGGAGTCGGATTTCGCTATTTCGCGCTTCAACTGGCGAAGCAAGGCGCCATTACCGGTTGGATCAAAAATGAACCGGATGGAACGGTCTCTCTGGACGCCGAAGGAACAAAGACCGATCTGGACGGCTTTATCGATTCCCTGAAGACTGGCGCCATGTCGGGCTATGTCCGTTCACTCACAGTTGAGTGGCTTCCCCGTTCAATGAATTACACCACATTTGAAATAGTGAGATAATGAATGGATGATCTGAGAAAGTTTATTCGTAGTGTCCCTGATTTTCCAAAGCCGGGGATTAATTTCTATGATGTAACAACCCTATTTCAGAATCCACAGGCCTTCACTGCCGCCCTTGATGGGATGGAGCGATTTGTCTCTTCGTGCAAGCCCTCTAAAATTGTGGGGATAGAGTCACGAGGATTTATTCTTGGTGCCGCTCTGGCTGACCGTCTGAATGTTGGCTTTGTGATGGCCCGGAAGTTCGGAAAACTCCCCTACAAGACCATTACCCAGGAATATGAGCTTGAGTATGGAACCGACAAACTTCAGATGCACGAAGATTCTATCAAGAAGGGGGACAGGGTCGTGATTGTCGACGACCTGATAGCGACTGGCGGTACCCTCTCTGCGACAGCAATGCTCGTAGAACGACTTGGGGGAGAGGTTACTGGTATTTCGAGTCTCGTTGCGCTGACTTTTTTTCCGTTTGACAAGAAGCTGTCGGCCTACCGTATCAATTACCTCGTCTCTTTTGATTCAGAATAGCAAAATTCGGCTCGACTCCGAGTTTGATTATTTCGATACTGCCTGATTGAAGGCCAAAGGCCCCCGTAGCTCAGTCGGATAGAGCGACAGTTTCCTAAACTGGCGGTCGCAGGTTCGATTCCTGCCGGGGGTATTTTGACCAGATCTCCACCAGAGACTGTGGAGTTTTTGGGCGAATTCGTCTATCCCTCTGGAGAAACAGGAGAGACCTTCCCCAAAGCCCCATTTTATCAAATTGATGGTCGAAATCGATTGACAATGCCGGTCTTTGAGTCATATATTCTTTAGTCGTTTTAGACGGCTTGTGCGTCTCTACGATGATAGGCTGAACATTGATTTATTTTCAATAGGGAGAGTTTGGAATGAAACGTTGGGTTAAATTTATCGGTTTTGCGTTCTCCTGCTTTTGTATTGCCTCAAGCGGGCATTCACAACAGGGCACTCAGTTTATAGTTCCCTTGCCGAGTCTGCCCGTTACCTATGGTTTTGCCGGCTCAGGGGCAAGAGCAATGGGTATGGGCAATGCGTATATAGGTGTTTCTGACGACATCACTGCTGTGAGCTGGAATCCTGCGGGATTATACGTTCAGCAGATTCCCATGTTTGGTATTTCTTTCGGGTCGTTTCGACCACGGGGGGAATTTGTGAACTTGAAGACTACTGCCAATCAGACTGCCTCGTTGAACTCCATATCGATGCTTACATTCCTGGCTCCGGTTCGAATCAAGGGACATCACGTTGTTTTCTCGGGTAACTTCTACCGCAGTTTCGATGAATATCGCAACGAGGGCAATCTTCTGGAGATACAATTTGATGCGAACCCCTTTGATGGTTTAAATGAAACGAGCCTGTACAGTGCCAAATATTCTGCGGAATATGAGACAGGTGTCGATGTCTTCAGCGTAGGTTTTGGCACACGTATCTATAACCAACTCGCGCTTGGCATAGCGACCAACGTCTATTTGGGAAAATCAATTAACTCACAGGTTACCAGATATAGTCTTGATGATTTCGAGCCCCTGGACAAACCAGGTCAGTTAGCAGATGTGGCCGCCAACGAAAGTGTGTTGGATACGACCCGTTATTCCGGCATGAATTTGACTCTTGGCCTGAAATGGACTCAGAGCAGGTTCTCTGTCGGACTAACAGTCCGTACTCCTTTCGCCCTTGGATTGAGCAGGGATTTGCGCTTCGACTTCACTTCTTTTACGAATGGTCTTCCTGATCGGGCAAACCCCCTGCCGATTCTTTCTGATAATAATGTGACTAAGATCAGTATGCCTTTGTTCCTGGCGGCAGGCATTGGTTATAAGATTAATTATCGTTGGTTGGTTGCCGGAGATGTTGAGTATCGCAACTTTACCTCGACGGAAATAAAGAATAGAACATCCTTCATAGTTTCATCTGGAGCTGACACCGAGGTTTATTCAACTCTTGTTCCGGGTAACGACCCGACGCTGGCCCACCTTAAATATCGCAGCGCCCCATCATTCAGATTGGGAACAGAGTATCTGTGGAATATGAAGGACTCTCTTTCCTCAAGCTTGGTTATTCCCTTGCGGGCCGGTATTCGATTTGAGAGTCTTCCAACCGCCGATGTCACCTATATTGTCGACACCACAGGTTTCATTACCGGGGTAAACGCGACAACTCCAAAGAGCACAACATTTTCTCTTGGCACTGGTGTTCGGTTCAGCCAGATTCACCTCGACTTTTCCTATTCCCATACCTCTTATGAGAGAGATTATGTGCTCCCACTTGCTATTATTACCTCACCCGACCCTCAGGCCGTTAGGCTAGTGATCGTGGAAAATCCGACGTCAAAGGTGAGTGACAACAGATTTAATATTACGTTTACTGGCTACTTTTAGTAGTTTAATTGAGCAATGCTTCAGCGAAGGCCGTTACGTATATAGATCATAAGACCACAAAAGGATAGAACGGGGATTTAGATATGTTCCATCCTTTTTTAATTGAAGTCGGCAGGCTGGACGTATAATCACTGCCAAACCATTCACAGTACCTTTTTCGGGAGTTATTTCTAATGCAGGGAAAAGTCAAACTTTCACGTCGTGAAATTAAAGAAGATAAATTCGCCACTTTTATGCTTACCTCTCGCCAGCGGGCAGAAGCGAACTGGCAATATATAGTTATCGGTGTGGTAGCAGCGGCGATTCTTATCGCGGGATTGATATTTTATATGAATAGCCGTTCGAATGCCTCGCAGGAAGCATCGACAAAACTTTCACAGGCAGTCATCGATTATCAAAGCGGCAACCGTCAGATTGCCGTGCTCTCCCTGACACAAATTACGGATCAATATCCCGACCATCCCGCGGCTGAGCAAGCGACCTACCTGCTTGCCACGATTAATTTCGAGTCCCGTGTTTATCCGGAAGCCACGCGTTTCTTTGAGCAGTATCTTTCCAAGTATAAAAATAACAAGCTTAATCGGGCCGCTGCACTTGCGGGCCTTGCTGCGATTATGGAGAACCAAGGTCAGGTTGCCGAAGCCGGCGCCAAATATTTGGAGGCAGTGAAGGAGTACCCCGATGGCCCGCTTGAGCCCGATTACTACCTCTCTGCGGTGCGCACATTTCTTGAAGCCGGTAACACTACAAACGCCCAAATGGCAATCGATAGTCTCGAATCCAAGTATCCCAGCGCTCCCGCTCTCGTCAAAGCTGTAAGAATGTTTGCCGAAAAGGGCGCTGCTAAATCGGGATCCTAAGGAACCCGCTTGCCAAATAATTCCGCTCTGAATGTTGCCATCCTCTGGCACATGCACCAGCCTAATTATCAGGAGCCGGCCTCTAAGAGGCTCCTCATGCCTTGGGTGCGTCTCCATGCGCTCAAGGATTATCTTGATATGCCGCTTCTTGCAACCGCGCATGAAAATGTCAAAGTAACATTTAACCTCGTCCCATCGCTCATCGATCAGCTTGAACTGTACGCAAATGGCGGAACGGACCGGCATCTGGACCTGAGCCGACTTGACGCCGAATCACTCAGCATATTTGACAAGCGGGAAATCCTTCAGAGTTTTTTCTCGGCTAATCCAACTCATATGATCGCTCCGCACAGTAGGTATCATGAACTCTTTGAAAAAGCGAGCAGCTCCAACGGTGGGGGGGAAAGTCTTGCAGCCTTGTTTTCCTCTTCTGAAATTCGGGACATCCAAGTCTGGTCCAACCTCTGTTGGGTTGACCCTCTTTTTCGGAACCAGGATCCCATAAAGTCACTGCTCAGCAAGGGGAGGCATTTTACAGAAGAGGAGAAGCGCAAATTTCTTGACTGGCAGTTTTCGCTGATGGCCCAAATAGTTCCGACCTATAAATCACTCTACTTGGAAAATCGAATCGATATCTCATTCACACCGTACTATCACCCGATACTTCCGCTCCTGTGCGACACCGATTCCGCCAGGGAGGCCATTCCCGATATATCACTCCCCAAACAGCGTTTTATTCATCCTGAGGACGCGCTTGCACAAATTCGAATGTCAGGGGAGCGATTTCAGGCCCTTTTTGGTAGACCGCTCACTGGGATGTGGCCATCCGAAGGTTCAGTCTCGGAAAATGCCTTGGCCTTGATTGCACAGCAGAAGATCGCATGGGCGGCAAGCGATGAAGAAATTCTCTACCATTCACTGAGAAAATCAGGGAAAGAACGCCCGCGAAATGCCCTGTATTCAATGTATCAATTCAAAGGGCTCAAGTTATTTTTTCGCGACCATGTTCTCTCGGATAGAATCGGCTTTGTCTATTCCGGATGGCCAGCCGAACGCGCTGTTTCTGATTTCATCGGCCATCTCAAACAGATTCGTGAGCGATGCCGCGACAATTTAAACTCGACCGTTGTTCCTGTCATTCTTGACGGAGAGAACGCATGGGAATACTTCCCCGATGATGCCCATGAATTTTTGACTTTGCTTTACCAAAGACTGAGCAGTGACAGCGAGATTAGAATGGTGACAATGACCGAGGCGGCCCAAACCCTGACCTCCGAAGAATTGCCTTCGGTTTTCGCCGGCTCATGGATAAATCATAACTTCCGGATATGGATCGGCCATGCCGAAGATAATGCCGCATGGGATTTGTTAACCGATGCCCGCGATGCCTTGAGCGCCTTCTCTACAGCAAATCCACGGTTCGATAAAACTATATTGCAGGCCGCATGGACTCAGATATATATCGCTGAGGGCTCGGATTGGTGTTGGTGGTACGGCGACGATCACCAAGGGTTCCATAACCAGCAATTTGATATCATCTTCAGAAAACAGCTTATGGCTGTATATTCGCTAATCGGCCTCAATATACCCGAGGCATTATTCAAGCCGATATCGCTCGGTTTGCGGGCGTCGACTCTTATCGCTCCCGAAGGAACCATCTCTCCCAAAATAGACGGTCGTATATCATATTATTATGAATGGAGCGGCGCAGGGATTTTTGACTGTCTTAAAGCTGGCGGAACAATGCACCGCGTGGATAGACTGGCCTCGACAATATATTTTGGATTTGACCGGGATTATTTTTACCTGCGGGTCGACCTGACCGTGAAGAAAGTCCTCAATGCGCTTGCCGCGCCGCGTTTGGTGGTTGGTTTTCAATCCGGCTTCTCGGAGAATTTTCAACTGAAGAATGCGTCCGGGCCGGCGGATCAATCCGACAATGCAGATACCCGTTACGCTTTTGATGAAAATATAGAAATCGCTATCCGACGCAATCTCGTTCAACCCGATGGGTTTGGACTTGCGGAATTGTCAATTACGTTCTATGATGGTGAGAAGAAATTAGAGAGTTGGCCCGAACAGGAAATGATTGCGGTGACATTGCCAGAGCCCGACAAGGAACTGTTCTGGCCGTTCTAAGCAAAATGCCGCGTTTCATGATGACGCGGGGAAATCGAGGTCCCGATGGAAGAACAGAATCCAAACGAGTCATTTTTTCATAACCCGACAGTGGAGCCAGGCGTCGATGCGTCGACCACTACAACCGCGGACGATGTGGTTATCAATGTTTCTGTCTCCGAAAAAGCAGAGGCGAAATTTCTCAATGAAGAGACCCGTGTAGCCGCGATTATGGCCTATGTGCCATTTCTCTGTTTTATACCTCTTATGAATATGCGGCAAAACAAACAGGTCTATTTTCATGCCCGTCAGGGTGTCGTTCTCTTCTTCATAGAAATGCTTGCCATCCTTTTCTCTATTGACCGTATCGCTGACTTTGTGTTTAGGGGACTACTGGTCGCCGCGCTGGGCTTAGCCGCTGCGGGGATTTACTTCGCCCTTCAGGGAAAAAACCATCGCTTGCCTGTCATCGGTGATTTGGCAGACAAGGCAAACCTGTAGGAATCGGATGCGATATTTAATCCTCTCCATCCTCGTTGCAGCACTTTTTACATCATGCGCCACAACCGGCCCCGGCGGAGACAAATCATTTATTATTATCCCTACGAGCCAGGAAATCGCAATCGGCGCAGGAATGGCCAAGCAAGTCGCTTCGACTGAAAAAACCTTCAAAGATATGGAGTGGCAAAGATACCTTGCCGAAGTGGGCAATAAAATCGTTGCTGTGAGCGACCGGAAAGACATAGTGTACCATTTTACCGTCATCGAATCTGATGATGTCAATGCATTCGCCGCGCCCGGTGGATATGTTTATTTTTACACTGGTCTGCTCAGACATATGGAATCCGAGGCCGAAATGGCGGCGGTGATGGCCCATGAAATTTCTCATGTAGTTGCCCGGCATGGAGTGAAACGAGTGCAGACCGCACTCGGTGTAGGGCTGGCCTCGCAACTGGTGTTAGGCGGGAATTCAAGCGAGGTGCTTGCGGCAGCAATTAATATCGGTATGGGAGTGGCTTTCGCCGGGTATTCTCGCGATGCCGAGCGCGAGGCCGACAGTTTTGGAATCTATTATATGAAAAATGCCGGTTACAATCCCAATGGCGCGATTGGAATGTTTGATAAGCTTGCCGCGGTCGGTGCAGGCGCAAGTACCAATGTGTTTGAAAAGTTGTCTCGCTCACACCCTGAAACCCAGGAACGAATCGACCGGGCGAAAGAGCAAATTAGTTCAATGCGCGGACTGTCCAAAAATCTTCGAGACGGTCGTGAACGCTACCAACAAATGAAAGCTCGTCTTCCCAAAGCCGCCCAAAAATAATCTGTAGGTCTGGTACGAACACAAGCTATCGAAGCTGAACCCTCACTCACCGTTATTGCTTTGCCTTCTTTTAAGTAGGTCAGTCCGCCACGGCGGACTGACCTACTTGCTGTCCGACACGTTGGATGGCAATCTCATGTTATAATTCCCGCACCTCGTGGGTACCCCACTCCGCCGTGGCGGACGGTGGGTACTCTGTCTGTACTGTCAGGCAGCCCCCGCCTGACAGTTTAATCATAGTGTCGGGCGAGTCTAACCGCCCCGTCGGGGACGCCCGATACCACAGATAAGATCGCACCGCCCGACAAATGTCAGGAACGCGGAACAGGTGCTACCCGACTACAATCTTAATTATTCAGCGCGCCTTGGTTTATCCAGTCGCGGATAAGATTAATTTGAGTTGCCGAAAGAAACGGGCCCCCAACTGGCATTCTCGATCCAAATGGCGGCGTCGGTGTTACTTTGAGGTACAGATTACTGCTGGCGGCGTTACCGACGATAACAATAGGACCACTGCCCCCATTTGCATTCCTCACCTCAGGGTATGTGGCCGACCCAAAAGTCAGACTGCCTTGATTTGAGCCGTCGCCATGACAGGCGGCTATTGCGCAGCTGGAAGTAATTATAGGACGGACATCATTCATGAAGCTAACTCCTGCAGCGCCGCCATCGTTGGCATTGATGGTGACTGAGCCTGTTCCATCCGAAATTCCTGCATTTGTAGGAGAGGAGAGGACGACCGAAAATGCTTCGCTGGTTTCCGCAGTGACATCATCGATGGTGACTATGGTGATAGTTGTTGTTGTCGCGCCTGACGCAATTGACCCGGAAACATTTGTCTGGACTGTGTAATCGGCGGCGGTTGCGGATCCCGGCGAGGTTGAATAGGTAAATGTTACAGCTTGGCCGACAGTCTCGCTCAGTGAAACTATTAGGACGGCATTCGATCCCTCGTTTACTGCGACATTGTTAATCGAAAGCATCGGTCCAGTCGGTTGTGGTTCTACTGGAGAATCAGAACCGCCGCAACCCAGAAGCGAAAGTACCATAGGCACAGTTAACAAAAATAATATCCGTTCGGATAACTTCATTTTGATCTCCTTTTCACACGCCCCTCTTCATTTATAATTCGTCACCACGCCAACCTTCTCATACAGAGGAGCTTCTCATGGACTTCGTACTTATTTATATCGGCAGAATGCCCATTCGCTTCAAAATCTTAACAAACAATCGAACCAATACATTGTGGGATATTGTCCATTACATACTCAAATTGCAAGTCAATATTCCGACAAACAGTAGTACAGGCATACTGATTTTGAACAGCGAGGCCGAAGCTGGTGCGTTGTTGGCGTTTGGCCTGCTCAAAGTCTGATTGGGGAACCGCTCTGTCCAAATAAGGAGCAAATAGATAAGCTCCGACAATTCTTCGACGGATCTTTTTTAGCGCGGAGAAATAGTTTCTGTAATTTTATGACTCGCTTAACAGATGGTGGCTCAACTGGTTGTTATGCTCAACAGCAATAGATCAACATTTAATCTCCGGCCAACCAGCAACCGTCCCCTTCCGGCACTGGCCTTGCATAAAGGGGAGATAACCATAACCGGAAGGGATTCAACTATGCAAATTGCACGATTAGTACGCACTATTAGAAATGGCATTGTGCCGTTTTTGATATCACTCTTGGTAACGGTTCCTCTTTATGCTCAAAACTCAAGCAGAACGACAGCTGACTTTCTTCAAATAGGCATGGGTGCTCGGGCGGCAGGACTTGGAGGCGCATTCACCGCTCTCTCTGAGGGAGCCGTATCCACCTACTGGAACCCGGCCGGCCTTGGACATCTGGAGAATAAGGAAGTCTTTCTCAGTCACTTTACCTGGTATCAGGATATTTCTATTGAGCACGGAAGCTTCGCGATGCCTATTTCCGAGAGGTTGTCGGTTGCGGCTTCAATAAGCTACCTCAACTATGGGACGATCGAAAGCTTTAATGAAAATGGCGTTGTGATTGGTGAACTGCAAGCCTATGACTGGGCGGGAGGTATTTCTCTTGGCATGGCCATCAATGAACGACTCTCCGTCGGCGCAACCGGGAAAATCATCAATCAAAGACTGGATACATACAGCGGCTCGGCATACGCCGCCGATTTTGGCGTCAAGTATTCAATGCCTTTTGTGACATTCGGATTGGCTGCAACCAACATTGGCACAAAGATGAAATTTGATGCTATAGATGAGAACTTGCCGGCATCAGTGCGAGCTGGGGTCGCTGTCAGACCTTTTGACGACCTCATGGTTGCCTCGGCTGATCTATTGAAAAATCTCTACGGCGAAACTGTAATGAGAAACGGTCTTGAATTTGGATTCAGCCAAAAATATTTCCTGCGGACAGGATTTGACCATTATTTGACGACCGAGATGAATAACACCGTGGCATCCTTATCTTTTGGAGCAGGTCTACGCATTTCATCTGCGGAATTTGACTACGCTTTTACTCCGGACGACGCCTACACGTCCGATGCCCTTCATAGATTTTCGCTCTCATTTAAATTCGGGAATTAAGCGGAGTAGGAGCTAAATGCCATTGGATGGCCAAAGCTTATACTAGTCTCACACAATTATCGTACACACGGGTATTTCCCACATAATTACTCGCGAATTACGCAAAACATTGCACTTTAATGCTTTAATTCTATGGAGACTGATAGTACTCAATAAGCACTAAAATAATCATTCCAGCGCACTCATAAAGTATGAGTTTAGCAATGCCGTTTAAAAGGTTGAATTTCGGGTACTTGTAGATTAGTTCTGCAACCACGGTTTCGAGCGTCCAGTATAAGGGATAGCGAACAAATATTGGCAGCACTTTTGCTCTATGTTGGCTTGTATTGCTGTATTTTATGGATAACGGACAGGGAGAAGCGTGAGTAATCTTGAAGGGAAATATTCCCAAACGAACGACAACTCGGTGGCATTGCCGAATTTAGGCTCTGTTAGATATGGGTATGCCAGCGGTTCCGAAGTTGCCGGAGACTCACTTTCGGACAATAATGATTTCATCCTTTCCCCCCTCCGAATCAAGTTTTTCTTTGGCGAAGTGTTCGGATTGCTTTTCATTGCGCTTACAACATTGTATATTTTTGCGATGCCCGCGGCGTTGACCAAATCCGGTCAGCTCAAGGCACAGATGAATGCTGCGATGAAAAGAATTATTGATATTGTCGGTGCCTCGACCGGTTTGTTTCTCACCCTCCCATTTTGGATTATCCTTCCCCTATTGATAAAGCTCGGTTCAAACGGCCCTGTTTTCTACACACAAGTTCGTGTAGGAGTGAACCGTCGGAAATCTGATCGCCGCTTTGTCAAAAAAGTCGGCGTTGCCGATCAGCGGGATCGCGAGCGTCGACGTGAACAACATTTCGGGACGCTTTTTAATGTAATCAAGTTTCGCACCATGATTCATGATGCCGAGAAGGCTTCGGGCCCGGTCTGGTCGTCCATAAATGATCAGCGAATTACAAAAATCGGCTCTTTCTTAAGGAAGTTCCGCATTGATGAAATCCCGCAATTCATTAATATCCTCAAAGGCGAGATGTCCCTTGTTGGACCTCGTCCGGAACGCCCGTGCTTTGTGAGGGATTTGTCTACCAAAGTCGACGGCTATAGTCACCGTCTCAAAGTAAAACCGGGTCTGACCGGATTAGCCCAGGTCGAAAATGGCTACGATTCTTCTATAGCCAGCGTTACTGAAAAAGTGCGTTTCGATCTGCAGTACATAAAAGGCTGGTCTCTCTTGGCAGACGTGCGGATTCTCTGCCGGACAGTCATTGTTGTAGTCACTGGCCGCGGCGCTTGCTGAGCTACTTTTCTATCTTTTTAAATCCACTCAAACTTGTACTTTCTCAGCTAAATGTCCAGACATGCTGTATAATGGTTTAGCCGGTACGAAATCGGCTTTTTTGTGACTTTAATCTTGCTAAAAGGTATAGTAATTGTGTACACTAACCGATTATAGTTGCAGAGGTTTTTTTACAAGTCAAGTAAGGGAGCGATTTGAAGAAACGGATTTTCGTCATTTTTGTTATTATGGCTTTGGGAACATCAAACGTTCTCTTTGCTCAAAATACTGCAACAGGTGATTTCACTGTGACATCGACTCCGGGCGGGGCGGAAGTAATGCTTAAGGGCGAGGCGACCGTCACGGGTATTTCGCCGGTGAGTTTTCGTTATCCGCTTATTGGAAGTTACGAAATAATAGTGAAGAGATTCGGATACGAACGCTACAGCACGCGTTTGAATATCGATCCTGCAAAGAGTTCGCAGCTCGATGTCACACTTATTCCAAAGACAAGGCTCAAAGCGGCCGTCCGCTCGTTCTTTGTCCCGGGCTGGGGGCAACGCTACACTGATCAATCATCGAAGGGATACGTATTCCATCTTCTGGCCGTAACGACAATTACCGGATTTCTTTTGGTCAATGATCATTTCAACGAAAAGCTTGACGTTCATCAAGCCTTCTCCGACGAATATGATCGCGCTGTCGCAAGACAGTCGAACCCCGGTGACCTTGCGCCGTATGCGAACCGCCTTAATAAAGCCCGCGAAGAGGCTTACGACGCCGAGAATCTACGCCGGATCTCCATCGGCGCTGTCGCCGGTGTGTGGCTTGTCAGCGTTGTTGATGCAATTTTCTTTTTTCCCGAAGACCGAGGCGCTTTTTCCATCAAGGGATTAAGCCTCGCTCCGGAACTTCAAATTGACAAGGTGGGGATGACTCTGTCGTGCAACTTCTAAACCAACGGAAAGACCATGTCGAAACGATTACTTGTCGCTACAGGTATGTTGGCGCTTGCCTTATTTGGCTGTAGCCGGCATATAGAAACACGCAATCCTGTGAACCCACTCCCGGATGCGCCACCCGCCCCATCTCAAATTCAGGCACTATTAAATAATCAATCTGTCACCCTGACATGGAGCGTCGCCAATCCAGCTGGCATCGTGAGCTTCAAGGTCTATACGTACGACTCGACGGGCACCACGCTCCTCCAAAGTCAGACTACTACTGCCTACACCTTTACCGTCACGGGACTGCTGCTCAACCAGCGGTATCAGTTTAGCGTCGCATCTGTCAACGCCGACGGTATAGAGGGAGAACGTTCATCACCGGTAGTAGCTACCCTTTCAGTGTTGACAATCACGGTAAATAACAACAATAAGTATGTCAATAGCCGCTCGGTCCAAATTCAGATCAATGCCACTTCGAATACTACGCATATCACCCTCTCCGAGGATTCGACATTTGCCGACGCGGTAAGGACTCCATTTACTTCGCAGAAGTCATTCACCCTGTCGTCTGGCGAGGGGGAAAAGACAGTCTATGCGCGACTTACTTTTGTGAATGGCTCGGAGACTGGCCAAGCCCTTCGCGACAAAATCATTTTAGACACACGCGCTTCAATTGATTCAGTATTTTTCATTCCCCAAAATAAGACCTTCTCTGCGGCAGATACCATCTACTTTGGATTAAATTCCCGTGAGAGCGGGGGAGATGCCACCGTTTCATTGCCGGGATTGAGCCAGATTGAACTGTTCGACGACGGCTCTGTAGCGGGCGATATTGCCAGCGATGGATTGTATATGGCGCGATATATCGTGCAGACGGATCTGGTGATTGCAAATGCAGTAGTTACCGGAAAATTCACTGACGAGGCTGGCAATGCGGCTACTGCATCAACTGCAAAAAGCCTGCTCAGCATTCAGAGCGCTCCGCAAGCAGTGCAGCTTGTTTCGGCCACAGCGCTGTCGACCTTCAAAATAAATTTAAGCTGGACGGTCAATGCGAGTTCGGCATTTTCATGGTATCGTATTTACCGCCACAGCACAAATCTTGTAAGCAATTTGTCATTGTTAGTTCAGACTATAACGGACAAGAACACGGTTAATATTGTTGACACCACAGCTGAACCATTGAGCAAATATTATTACCGTGTTTATGTATGCAATTCGATTGGACTCTCGGTCGGCTCAAATGTAGATAGTGCAACCACACCGGCCAATACCGCTCCTGCAGGTGTAACAATTGCTGGAGTATACACCGATCCAAACAATATCAAACTTGCCTGGACCCGAAATGAAGACGCTGATTTTGCAAGTTATCGCATCTATCGGGCGCCATCAGGAACTGTGGATACCCTCGATCAATTAGTCTCGATAATAAACAATAAGTCGACAGACACCTATACCGATTATGTAACCGCAACAACGATGCGCTACAGAATCTATGTCTATGACCGTCATGGTCTGGCGACCGGATCAAATGAAATTATTGTCTTCATACTGTAGAAAACTGCGATGACGATACTTGGGAAAATCAATCAAGTCATTTTTCTCTTTGTTGAGACGTTTCGGCAGTTTAAGCAGGGAAGAATATGGCTTGTGCTTTTGTCCTATTATATTCTGCTGGCGCTTCTTCTCTTGGCCCATTATGATTTTATGTCTCCGCTCTTTTCAGGAATCATGTCGGCCTGGTTTTCTGTATTCGGACCCGAGCGGGCGACGTTCTATACGCACTATCCGACCCAATTTATTCTGCTTCCGGAATTTTTCGGGTGGGCCAAGTTCATCCTCGGCTTCTTGTTTGAAGGCTTTGCGCTGGGCGTGATTGCGATTGTCTTCGGGCGAGTCTATTTCGGAACGAAGGGACAGCAATCCCCAATTAAATCGACCCTCCCGTTTATGGTACAATTGATGATTGTCTGGCTTGTAATAAACGGCTTGACCCTTCTCTCAGGCGTATTCCTGCCCAAGTGGTTTGCGCCTCTGCTCGACGGCCCGCGCAGAATTATGGCCTTTAATTTTGTTCTGCTGCCAAGCGCCTATATTCTGATCCTTTCGCCGTTATTCTTTGCCCTGCCATCCGTTGTGATTTTTAAAGAAAATGCCCTCAAGGCGATTGTTCGATCTCTCAAGATATTTGCCTCCCGTCCCTTGACCTGCATTATCCTTTCGGCTCTAATTCTCGCGGGACCGGCTTTAGTTTCGGCAACCGCAGGCTATTCCCCTCAGCTTATCCAGCGGTTCAAACCTGAGTTAGTCGCAGGGGTACTTGCCCTTGGCCTTCTGATAGAACTTTTTGCCTCGTTTTTCTGGATGAGCACTGCGGCCAAATTTCTCTCCGAAAAAGAGCGATAGTTTAAACCTTCTTCCCAACGTCATAATGGGGAAAGTACTCTTGCAAAACCCTCCACACCGTGGTTGGTGTATCTTCCACCTCCGGCCGGCGCGGCCCTCTCATTTTCATAATTTCTTAGTCTTGTAGCGATTCCGCCAACGGTTCGCCGCAGGCGAACGGTTCAGGGATTCTTCATTCTCTTGTCACTTGTGGCTGTCGTACGTTCTCGTGCATCACCATCCAAACCTTCGTCATGAACCCCCTCAAAAAAGAGCAAATAATTCCTCTCAAAGATTCCTGATTTTGGCCGATACTCTTTCTATAGAGCCAACAAAAGAAATTACGAATGAAAAACATACTTCTCGTAGACGATGACAAAGACGTATCCCGCTCGCTGGCAAACTTGTTTGACAGCGATAAATTCCATTTTAATTTTCTCGAAGACGGCTCCGATGTAAGTCGTTTCCTGAGCTCCAACAACGATGTCGATCTGGTCATGCTCGATGTCAATCTGCCGACGATGTCGGGTCTTGATGTACTCAAGCAGATTCGTAAGCACCTCGACCAGGTTCCAGTCATTATGATCTCAGGATTTGTTTCGACTGAAAATGCTATGGAAGCAATGCGTGAGGGGGCTTATGAGTATCTGACCAAACCCTTCGAAATAGAAAAACTCATTGATACAGTCAACAAGGCATGCGGGTTTGTTGCTTCACGCAAGTTGCCGACTCTGGCCTCTCCCGATTCTGTAACAACGCAACTCGATGAAATAGTCGGACAGTCGCCCGAAATTGTGGAAATAGCAAAACTTATCGGTCAGGTTTCGAAATCGGACGCCGCTGTACTTATTTTCGGCGAATCAGGGACAGGCAAAGAGCTTGTTGCTCGCGCCATTCACCGCAACTCGAAACGCCGCAATAATGCATTTCTGTCGGTCAACTGCGCCGCGCTTCCTGAAACATTGCTCGAATCAGAGCTTTTTGGCCATGAAAAAGGCGCATTTACCGGAGCGTATTATAAACGCATAGGCAAGTTCGAACAGGCCGATACCGGAACACTCTTTCTTGACGAGATTGGTGATATGTCAATGCTCACGCAGGCCAAACTCCTCCGTGTGCTCCAGGAAAAGCAGGTCGAACGAGTGGGTGGCAACGAGTCAATAAAGGTCGATGTACGGATTATCGCGGCCACCAATAAATCGCTTGTGCAGGCGATGAAGGAAGGATCTTTCCGGGTCGACCTATTCTATAGATTAAAAGTGGTCTCGCTCTTTATTCCACCGCTTAGGGAACGCAAACCGGATATAGGACTGCTTGTCGATTATTTCAGGAGCAAGTTCTCGAATAGTCTGGGAGTGCAGACAAAGTCGGTCTCGAAAAAGGCGATGGCCCTCCTGCTGAAATATCCGTGGCCGGGAAATGTGCGCGAACTTGAGAATAATGTCCATACTGCGCTTGTAATGTCAAAAAATGACACCCTTGAGGCCGAGGACTTCCCAAGTCTCGCCGAGGGAACTCCCAAAATCGAGTTCGATCTCTCTGTCCTTCAGGATGACTACACCGAAACTTTCAAGAAGATAATCGACCCGGTAATGCCGAAACTTATCAGCAATTCGCCAGGCCGCATATATCACTTCCTTGAGTCGGCACTTGAGCGGGCGGTTATCTCCTCGTGTTTGAAGCACTTCGAAGGAAATCAAGTGAAAGCCTCAGAGACGCTTGGGATTTCCCGCAACACCCTCCGCGACCGAATCGCCAAGTTCAATTTGTATTGATTTCCTTCTAATTTCAAGCTTTTACGGTTATCCCACTCGGTTTAATCCCAGTTTTCCGTCTATTTTTTATGTGACAGGCTCCGTGTCTGAAGGTAATTTCTTGTCAAACTAAGCATGTGACACAGATGAGAGGGTCAATAATGAAGAGAATAACAGTACTATTTATCCTTACGTTAATTGCAACAACAGGACTTGCAAAGGCCGACTTTACAATTGGATCAGCCTTTGGGACTTTGACGACCGCGCGAACTGTCGGGCAAGGGAAGGGAAATTTCCTCATTGGGGCCGGAATCGCCGATGCGACGTCCTTTTTTGGCCAGTTTACTTTCGGAATGTCGACGTATACGGACGGGCGGCTTAAACTGGCAATTTATGACGCAGACACCGATGATCTTGCCGTTTCATTTGGAGCAGACTTTAAATGGCAGTTTTGGAATGTTAAAGAAGGAAGAAGAGCTCCTTTTGATATGGCCACCGGCGCCCTCTTCGAATTTGTCGATGTTAATGGTTTCTCTGCCGTGCAATTTGGAGGACATCTCATTGGTTCGTACCCATTTGCGATGAGAAATGGAAGCACGCTCAGTCCGTATGCTCGAATCAATATCCGCCTCGAGTCAAAATCATTTGACACTGGGCCGGGGTTCAGCGGCGACAATTCCAATTCTGATTTGGAGTTCGGATTCAATGGCGGCCTGAAATATGACTTTTCACCGACAGTGGCGGGCTTCTTTGAATTCCAGTTGGATGGCAACGACGGCATCTTTTTTGGTATTGATTTTAACATAATGTAAATTATTCGTGTTTTCTTGCAGTGGCATCTGGAAAGCCCCGATCAACGGGGCTTTTATTTTATGACATACCTCGACGCAATTATACTCGGCATTGTTCAGGGACTCACTGAGTTTCTGCCAGTCTCATCATCGGCGCATTTAGTCTTCGCCCAATTTTTGCTTGGAGTCAAAGAACCGGGGATAACGCTCGAAATAGTTGTCCACATCGGGACTTTAATCGCGGTCATTTTGTACTACCGCCAGAAGCTTTGGGCTTTGATGCTCGCTCTGTTCGACAGAGCTAAAACTGAAGAGCGCAGAATCATATTATATCTTGTCATAGGAACCATACCTGCCGGACTGGCTGGAATATTTCTCAACGATTTTTTTGAATCGTCTTTCTCTGACCCCCGAACAACTGCCGCATCGCTGATTATATCAGGCTTTCTTTTATTGTTTGTTAGACTTGCCAAGCCCACCAGCGAAAAAGTGAGCTTGTTTCATGCAATTACGATGGGAATCGGGCAGGCGATCTCCATATTGCCCGGTATCTCCAGGTCTGGCGCGACCATTTCAATGGGCATGTATACTGGTCTCGATGCGGTAAAGGCCGCTGAGTTTTCATTCCTGCTTTCCATTCCGGCCATTACCGGCGCAATTATTTTCAAAACCGACGCCCTGGTAGCAGTCGATAGTCTGCACATAGGCCCCTATCTTGTTGGTGCCTTATTCGCCTTTGTTTTCGGTCTCTTATCAGTGGCAGGCCTCTTAAAGATTGTCCAAAAGGGAAAGTTTGAATATTTCGCCTATTATTGTTTTGCCGTAGGGGCATTTGGCCTGTATTATTTCTGGTAATGCAGCAAAGAATCCTGGTTGTTCGCTTTGGTTCGCTGGGCGACGTCCTTCTCACATCCGCTTTTCTGATAAATCTCAGAATTCATTTTCCCGCCGCCCATATAGTCTTTCTTACAAAAGAGCGCTTTCGAACAGCCGTCGAGCTTCTGCCTGAAATAGATCAAATCGCCACCCTGCCTGCAAATTCAGGATTGTGGAAACTTCTGGCAACGCTTATAGACATAGAACGAGAGGGATTTGATATTCTTTTTGACCTGCATAGTAATACCCGCTCGTGGCTGACAAGTAAGATTATCCGGGCGGGGAAGACTATCGTTTATCCCAAACGGAGTTTCGAGCGACGAAAAATCGTCCGGACTCAAATCATTCCGAATTCCTGGCCGCATACTATCGATTTATATAATGATTGCCTGCTTCAACTCGGGAAAATCCCGTTTTGCAAACGTCCGAATATCAGACGTTCGTTCGAATACGTCCCGGCGCTCAGCTCAGCAAAAAGACCCAGCCAGACTGTAATAATTGCACCGGGCGCCGCTCATGCAAACAAGCAATGGCCTGTCGAGAAGTTCGCCGAAACCGCAAAGCTGATTCATGAGCGATCTGGGGCCCATATCATTTGGGTAACAACCCGCGCCGAGGCAGGCAAATCAACCCTTGAGAAATTTCTTCCGCCGACATCATTTTCTGAACTGATCGATGCGCCTTTGACGACTCTCAAAGATCTAATCGCTCAGGCAGGTCTGACTATCGCCAATGATTCCGGACTCATGCACTTATCATCAGCGCTCGGGACGCCTACAATTGGCATCTTCGGGCCAACACACCCGGCCCTTGGATTTTCACCGCGGGGACCACACGACCTTATTATCGAGACCGATGAATTTTGTCGGCCCTGTTCGCTCCATGGCAAAACTCCATGCTGGAGACCGGAGCAGTTTTGTTTTACACGTATACTACCGCACGACGTCGCCCAATCGGCAATTGCTCAACTGAATAAGCTTAGCGCTCTTGCGCCAGTAGTTTTCATTGATCGTGATGGTACGCTGATTGTAAACAAACATTACCTCTCCGACCCGGCACAAGTCGAACTGGAAAATGGAGCAGTAGAAGCATTGCATCTCGCCACTCAGAAAGGTTATAAGATCGTTGTTGTCTCCAATCAGTCTGGTGTCGCGCGAGGCTACTTTACAATAGAAAATGTTGAAGCGGTCAATGACCGCCTCAGAAATATTTTGGCAAGCAACGGTATTACACTTGATGGACTATACTATTGCCCTCATTATCCCTCGACCACATCTCTTATCTGTGATTGTAGAAAACCTTCAGCCGGGATGGCCGAGGGAGCTGTACAAGAGTTAGGAGTGGAACTACGGCGTTCGATTGTTATCGGCGACACGATAGACGATATGAACTTTGCGAAAGTTATCGGGGCCAGGTCGATTCTTGTAAGAACCGGTTATGGTACGCGTACTGAAGCAGCCCTGTCAAATCGCGAAGTGGGCAGAGACATTGAGGTGGTATTCAGTATTCTTGACGCAATAAAGCTTATTTAGCCTCAATTTCTTTTTGCCCGTTTAATCTCGCCTTTACATCAAAGTTGCCGATACTACAAGACAGTATTGAACCCTTTTCAATATTGAATCGTCCTTTTTTGTAAGAAGATGGAACAGGGTTATTTTTTTGGTGTTAGACCAAAAGAACAGTTATCAGATCATGCAAAAGGATTACAACACATCTGGTCGCTTTATGAAATCATATTATACATCGGCCCTTATCTTACTGACCGTATTGGCGTTCGTTTTATCACCGACGTCCGTACATGCACAATACCACTTTGGTAAAAACAAAGTTCAGTATACTGAATTTGACTGGCAGGTTATGAGCACCGAGCATTTCAGAATCTACTTCTATAAGGAAGAAGCTGAGATTGCCGGAGTTGCCGCGCGTGCCGCCGAGGATGCCTATCGCCCGCTTGCCGCAAAATTCAATCATGAAATCATAAAGCCAATTCCTCTGATTATCTATTCATCGCCTGGCTACTTTAGCGAGACCAATGTGATCAGTGGGATGTTGTCCGAATCCGTCGGTGGCTTTACCGAATTTCTCAAAGGACGCGTAGTGCTTCCTTTTAACGGCTCGTATCATGATTTCCTTCATGTCATAAACCACGAACTTGTCCACGTCTTTCAAATTTCGAAACTTGAACATACTGTCAATCGTCAGGCCTCTGTCCAGCATAGTTCTCCGCCGCTCTGGTTCACCGAAGGGCAGGCCGAATTTTGGTCTAAGGAATGGGACACCGAAGCTGACATGGTTGTTAAAGATATGGTTCTTTCGAACCGACTGCCGACTATTGAAAATCTCTATGTAGTCCAAGGTACATTCTATATGTACAAACTCGGCGAGTCGCTTTGTACTTTCATTGATTCGACTTACGGTTCCGACAAACTTGCCTTGTTGAATGAAAATTGGACTAAGGGACGCACTTTTGATGAAATAGTCAAAGTGACACTCGGCGATAACCTCGAACAGCTTTCCAAGAAATGGCACTATTCATTAAAGAAAAAATACTATCCAGAAATGGATTCGATGGCTCTTCCCAAAATGGAGTCAGAACAAATATCAGGCCGCGGATTCGCTGTCAAGGGTGTCCCGATCACATGGGATGACGGCGAAGGGAACACCGAATGGATTGTCTTTATGGCCAATCGTATGGGTTACTCTGGCCTGTATATGAAACCGCGCGGGGAAGGCGGAGACGTCAAAACGCTGGTCAAGGGAGAGCGAAGCCCCGCGTATGAATCGCTTTATCTGCTTCGTTCGGGCATCGATGCCAATAATGAAGGGAAGGTAGTCTTTTCTTCAAAAAATAAAGGCAGCGATGTCCTCAATATCTACGACTTGAACAAAGAAGAAGTTACCCGTCGATATGAGATGGATGGTATTGTCGCCTGCCGTTCACCTCGCTTCTCACCCGATGGCGAAACGATTGTTTTCACTGGATTCCAGAAGAGCGGCTACTCGGACATATATGTGCTCGATATTAGCACTGGACTGTGTAAGCCTTTAACGAACGATAATTATTATGATATCGACCCGGCTTTTTCCAAAGATGGCGCGACGATTTATTTTGCCTCCAACCGCTCAGTTGACGGTCCGACGGGAGCCACTAATATATTTAAGCTCGACACACTCGCTGGCAGCGAGCCAGCTCAGCTCACTTTCGGTAATTTTGAAGACCGTACGCCTGAGCCGACTTCACGGGGAGTATTCTTCAGCTCAAACCGTGAGGGATCTTTTAACCTCTTCCTGCTTGGAGCAAACAGCGAGATGACCCGTCAGTCGGTGTATGCAACTGGTGCGTTCGACCCGCGTCTGACAGAAGACGGGAAGACCCTCGTTTATACCGGCTATCAGGAGATGACATACCAAGTTTACCAGATGGAGCTTCTTGAAGAACCAAAAGCTGTGGAGCATAACATTGTTGCTTCGACGCATACCTGGGAGCCGCTGAGGATTGACTCAAGCTATAGCCGCGCCTCGATTAAATACGACGCCGACTATTCCTTTGATATTGCCCAGTCTTCTGTGGGATACGACCCCGTCTACGGTTCTACCGGCGGTCTGCAAATGGCTGTCTCGGACATTCTGGGCAACAAGGCATATTACTTTCTCCTCAATAATACAGCCGACACAAAAGACAACTTTTTGACATCGTTCAATTTGGGCATTACCCATGTGAACAAAGAGAAGCGGCTTAATTGGGGTGTCGGGCTGTACCATCTTTACGATGAATTTTATAATGATTTGGATTTCTACTATACTGAGCGTCAGGCCGGCGGGCTTGCGCTGCTCTCTTACCCGCTCTCAAAATTTAACCGCTTTGATTTTGTTACATTCGCCAGATATTCACTCAAAGACCGCCGCTATGGTCTTCGGGACAGCGAAGGCTTTCTCGTCACGAATTCCTTGAGCTTGGTCTATGACAATTCACTCTGGGACATTTCCGGACCTATTGAAGGCCGGCGATACAATGTGACTTTAAGCCTTACGTCTTCGTTGAACGAGGGTCGTAATTATAACCGAAGCGGTTCGGCGGATTTCAGACATTACGTTCGACTGGGACGATATTCAGCTTTCGCCAATCGTATCTATGCCTATAGCTCGACTGGCCCTGAGCCTCAACGCGTCTATTTGGGCGGTTCGTGGTCATTCCGTGGTTTTGACCGGCGTCATTTCTATAACCGAAATGTTATGTTCACTTCAAATGAACTCCGCTTTCCTCTTATCGATGATCTTTTCATCGGTCTGCCTATCGGCGGTCTCGGATTCCAGGCAATTCGCGGCGCTATCTTTGCCGATGTCGGTTCGGCTTGGGACGACGATTTCGATAGGCTCTATGGCTCATTCGGTGTTGGAATCCGAGTCAGCTTGGGTTACCTGGCTATGCTGAGGTTTGACTTTTCGCGCACAACAGACTTTAAGTCAATCAGCCCTAAAACAGATTTTGACTTCTTTTTCGGATGGAACTTCTAATGAAGAAAAGAACTGCCGCGCTGGCTGCACTTATCCTCATGTCGGCGGGTATCGGATGTTCCAAGTCATATAAGCTGGGACAAGACCAGTCGGTGTCGGAATCACCATGGGCATACTCCCGCGGAAATGCGTCTGCACAGGGAAGAATCGATAACCCATCCTTTACCGGAAACTTGTCCCTGCTCTGGGAGCAAAAAGAGGGGGACAAGCCGATTGGGCCCCTCACCATTTTCAGCGACCAGTTGGTATATCCGAGTAGCAAGAAGAGGCTTCGATTCTTCAATCTATCCGACGGAGCACCCTCCGGTCGGGTCAAACAAAAGGGACTGGCTCATGGCGGTTTTATCAGCCATGACACCCTCTCATTTTTTGCCCTGGGACATAAGAGAAACATGCTGGTAGCCTATAATATGCGCGAGGGAGAGGCCAAATGGCAAAAGTCCGTTAAGGATGCCGCGCCCGGGACGATAATAGTGGAGAACAAGCTGATTGTCAGTTCTGTCGATGGATTGGTAACTGCGCTCGATCCGGCGACAGGTAAACAGATTTGGAAGTTCAAAGCCAAGGAGCGCTTTATTGCCGGGCCGAGCTTCGAAAAGGGCCGCATCTATCAACCGGGAGACAAAGGGACTCTGTATGTCCTTTCGTTGGCTGACGGCACAGAATTATTCAAAATTACCGCTGACGGCCCTTTGACAACGGCTGTCGCTGTCGATGGTATGGTATATGCAGGAGATATTGAAGGACAAGTCTATGCCATTGACCCGGAATCCAGAAGCATCGTCTGGAGAGCCAAAGTTCTCGGTCCTATTTGGGGCGCTCCGGCTTTGTCAAAGGACAATGTCTTCATCGGGCATAGCGGCGGACAACTTGTTTGTTTTGACAAGGCAACTGGCGAGGAAAAATGGCGGTTTGATGCCGGCGAAGTTATCAAAGCCGCGCCGCTTGCAATCGGGAATTTTGTGGCAGTGGGTACGCTGGGGGGACATCTGTTTGTTGTTAATGCCGAAACGGGCATTCCGATCTATACACACAGATTGACCGGAGCAATAGGGCAGGCGCCAATTAGCGATGGCTCGCGAATTTATGTCGCGACAGAATCCGGACGCATCGCCTGTTTTTGGGAAAAGAATGAACAACACACTCAAACCGGTCACTGAAAGCTCACTCAAAACCGATCTCAACGAACTTGCCCATTCGCTTGTCCGCGAACTGTCGATGGCATGCAAGAAGATGTCCATCTACGGCGCGCAGCATCAACTCGCGCTCAAAGCAGCCGAGCGCCCCTTTCTCGACTTAGCAAAATTTTTCTCATACAGACCGCATGTCACAATCAATGTCAATCGCGGCCAGCTCTCAGTAATGAATATCAGTATGAAAGAATCAATTTTCACAAATCAGATTCTCCAGTATTTACAAATTCTCGATGTGACCAGTTTGATATTCGAACGCACACTGGCGACACATGAACTAATTTTATTCATCGACAGCCTTGTTAAACGGGATACCCTTTATGATCCCAATTACAGTCTCGGCGCGCATCTCATGTCCCGCAAAGTACAGACAATCCAAGTCAACAGCGCTCTTGCCTTTGATTTGTATGACAAACGAAAACAGTACCGCGGCGAAGTCGACGGAGATTTCTCGGTCAAGCGTCTCGCTCTGGACCAGTTCGGCGTTGATCCAATTTCGTTAGCTAAATTACGACTTGCAGATCCGGCTGACTTGTATGATTTGGGTGTGGATTATAACCGTGAAATTGTCAGCTATCTGCTGCCAGAGAAAGTCGGCCAACTTCAAGCCGAGCAGCTGCGCCAGGCTCTTGTTAGTTTAAACGATGAGGCTGGCAATGTGACTACCTCGCTTAAGGCCTCGCGCAAGGACCTCTTTGAATCGCTTCGCGCTTTGATAGCCTATCATCCTCAGCGAATGGCTATTCTGCCGGAAACCGAACACGATGGCGCCGGTAATATCCCTAAAAAGCAAACGGATCCGTGCCTCGATACCGGGCATATTAAAATAGAATTGTCAGCTCGGGTTGACAAACTGATCGAAGACTACTTTTCCTCGAAGGCTACCTCGTCATCAGTTGAACAATTCTCGGAGGCCTTTTA
Organism: Candidatus Zixiibacteriota bacterium; assembly: GCA_034439475.1. Lineage (NCBI taxonomy): Bacteria > Pseudomonadati > Candidatus Zixiibacteriota > Candidatus Zixiibacteriota bacterium. Next base: position 57,119 of record JAWXAN010000060.1, on the reverse strand, counting down.
CCGTCTTTTGAAAATCGGTCAACGCGATAAAGCCGAACAAATAATCGACCGGCTTGCCGGAATGCTCACAGTAAATGACTCAGGCTATCGCCAAAAAGGCCTCGCACTTCTTACAGCCGCTATTCAGACCCTGTCCGCCGAGTTCGATCAGGCAATTCTTGAATCGCTCATAAATCGGATTTGCTTAACACTGAAAGATAAAAAAGAGACGTTCGAGTTTTCCTCGCTTTTAACAACACTCTTTGAAAGATGCCGCCATCTGGTTCAGTTTGATCTGTTGGCGCGGCTCGTTTCTTCAATGGCTGATCGAAGACAAGTCTCTGATGGCGTTACTGTGTACGATTCGATGACCATCAAGGCGGCCTATGAACATATTAATACAATTGAGACTATCGAGTTTTTGGTTGCTGAGTTGGTCAAAGCCGATCATGCCCTTTCCCATAAACTGCGAACAATACTTGTGGGCATTGGCTCCGAACAAATCGCCTTCCGCCTCGCCCAGATTATTTCCCATCCAATCCGCCAGGTACGACAGAACGCCTTGAAGATTCTTGCGGAACTCGGTAAAGCTTCGCTCTCGGTCTTTTCAGCAATTCTCAATGACGACCATTGGTTTGAACGGGACTGCCTGCGCTTTGAACTTCCCGATGGAAAATGGTATGTTGTCCGCAACTCAATATTCGTCCTTGGCTCACTTCGAGACCATGCCGGAGTAACCCCGCTTCGCTTACGGATAAGCGATACTGATGTCCGCGTTCGACGCGAAATCGTAAGCGCGCTTGAAAAAATCGGCGGCGAAGACGCAATAGACTTGTTGGTCCTGATGGCCGATGACACAACCCCGGAAATTCGTGACGCAGCTATTATCGCTGTCGGTCTGGTCGGGAATTCGGATTCTGCTCCACTTCTCATTGACCTATTTAGCAGAAATTCCGCTGGCGCACTGAAAGGCGTGACAGTACTTGGAAAATTAGGCGGCCAAGAAGCCCGAGCCTATCTTGGAAAACTTCTCACGGATCAAGCTGAATTCAGCCGGCTCGCGGCCGGAAATGTATCTAAAGATGACCTTCGAGCGGCCATAATAAAGGCTTTGGGAGCTATTGGGGATAATTACGCTTTGGAGGCTATAAAGCAGTATCAAAACTCTCTTACGACCGCCCAGAAGCTTCTATTCCGCAATTCAGCCGTAAGTCAAGCTATCATCGACGTTCTTACCAAACGATAACTTCAGACTTTCTTCATTAATTCTCATCAACCAGCCAAAATGACAGCTGTATGTATTTATGGCAGCAGACATGTGCCATAATGTCATTGCCGGACTGTCATAATGGCTTTCGTGGTCGTTTATAATTTTCAATCAATCTTCTAAAGTATTGTCAAATAATGAGATAAATCGATTGGCACGCTGATTGATATTACCCTTCTCATAGTGAATTGGCACTAATGAAAAATAAAATAAAGGAGAAGAAGAAATGTCTAACCAAACATGCGCCCCGTATCGAAATGGAATCACTCGCAGTGGATTCTCGAGTGAACTGGATCGTGTTTTCGACGAAGTCCTCGGTATCCCTGTCTTTCGAGCAGAGAGTGCCGCCACGTATTCGCCCCGAGTCAATATTACAGAAACTAAGGACAAAATTGTCCTCACTCTCGAAGTTTCGGGTATCAGTAAAGACGATGTCACAGTTAAGGTAAAAGACGATCTTTTGACAATTTCCGGCAAAAGAGAACGGAAAATCGCTGGAGAAGACGAAAAACAGATTCGCACAGAACTTCGTTACGGGCAATTTGCCCGGAGCTTTACCATTCCGGAATCAGTTAATCGAGATACAATCTCAGCCGATTATAGCAATGGCCTGCTCGAGATTTCGCTTGAAAAACGTGAAGAAGTGAAACCGCGGAAGATACAGGTTAAGGTATCGTAAACCGACGCGCAAGTCGTGGCGCGTTGTGTGAAAGGCCGGTCAACACGACCGGCCTTTTTTTGTGACGAGCTTTGTAGTATATAAGAAGCTACATAAGGAGTTGATGAAAAGTGACGACTGATTTTTACAAAGTTCTCGGAGTGAGCGAAAATGCTACGGCTGACGAAATCAAAAAGCAGTTTCGTAAACTTGCCAAGAAACATCACCCCGACCGCAACAAAGGGGCTAAGCAGTCGGAAGCCAAATTTAAAGAACTCTCCGAAGCGTACGAGACGCTATCCGACGATACAAAGCGCAAAGAGTACGATATGATGCGCCGCTACGGCGCCCACGAGGATTCCGGCGGACGTCAGCCAGGACAGGGTTTTGATTACTCGCGGACCAACACCACCCGGGGGGGGAGGTCAACTGCTAATGTCGACGGGTTTGAGGGTTTTGACAATGTCGACGATATCCTCTCGTCACTCTTTGGCGGACGCAGCCGCACCGGATTTGAGGAATCAGCGCGACGCAGACAATCACGCGCGAAAGGCGCCGACTCGAGCGCAACGATATCTGTAACTTTTACCGAAGCCGCGCTTGGGGCAAAGAAATACATTCAGATAATGGGCGGCAGGAAACTTGCGGTAAACATTCCAACCGGAATCGAAGACGGCTCCAAGATTCGCTTGGCCGGACAAGGCGCGCCTGATATATTTGGTGGTGAACACGGAGATTTAATTATCACGGTACAGATTATGCCCGACCCATTATTTGATCGAAAAGGAAACGATATTTACACGCACACCGAAATCAGCCTCAAAGAAGCGCTGCTCGGGACGAAGAAAAATATCAAGACCTTGACCAATACTGTCACACTAAATATCCCGTCCGGCACCCAGCCGGGAGCGCAACTTCGCCTCAAGGGGCAGGGATTGACAGTTGGAGGCGCGCAGGGGGATTTGTATGTCGAGATAAGGGTTAGCTTACCGCGAACTTTGTCAGAGAAGCAGAAAAAGATGCTGGAGGAATGGGAAGAGTAGGGGATTGACGCGTCGTCCCGCTTAAGAAAGTGGGACTCCCCCCAATGACGTATCTGAGCAGTTTACTGGTGCACGGGGACGTACACCAGCCACAATAATGTCTGCTTTGATTCTTGTACCCACTCCGCCGCGGCGGACGGTGTGATCTCACTGTTGGTGCAGGCCAGAGACGGCCTGCACGAAATGATGAAGATGGATTCTCCGTAGCGGCGGACTGGAATAATAGCATTGTGAGAGCTGAGATTGCCGCGTCGTGCCGAAGACGGCATTCCTCGCAACGACATGTTGTGATACTTGTTTTGATTTGGGGTACCCCACTCCCGACGTTCGTCGGGACGGTGTGATCTTATTGATAAAAGACGTCAGCCCGCCGCGGCGGGCTGACCTACGAATATCGGAAAATATGAGATTGCTGTGTTTCGCCAAGAAGCGAAACTCGCAATTACGAATTGGTGCGTCGGCTTTGATTCGGGTACCGCTATAAGGAGATGTACAAGTGTTGCAAAAATTGCTTGCTACTTCTTGCTCAGTTCCTTGCGTGCCAAAGTTCGGAAATTCTTAACTGCCCCAAGAAATACTTTTAAAGCATCAGAACGGGAAATTTTTGGCGTCACCAAAAGATCAAATATAATCATTTCCGTCTTGCCGTCAAAATAAGCGATCAAAACCTGCGCCCTATCCACACTTGTATCACCGATTGAAAATGTGACAAGCAATTGTCCATTCCCGCCGGGTGTTTTGTCGACGGACTGTATTTTTGTCTCGGCTCCAAAAAAAGTTCGGAGATTTATCGTGTCAACCGTCAATGCCCGCTCAAAAGACATTCCCCGTATTCTGTAGAAATGCACACCGATCATCATGCTTGCGCTGTCGTAGCTTTCTCCATTTAGAACGAATGCAAATGAATACCCTTCAGCTCGTGACTCAATGGTATTCATGACAAAGCCGTGAGGGGGTTCAATGATGTAATTGTGTGTTTCCCCTTCGTAGAAGGCGGTATTGCTGTCAAGGTCAAAGTCGGTCTGATTGTTCTTGGACGATGCCTGCACAGCGATAGCAGTTACAATGAGAATGAAGAGCGCGAGTTGGATTATTTTCATAATAGAATGAGTATCGGCACTTGTGGGGATATGCTTGAAATAAATCTCGGAGCAATCTTCTCTTTACTCATTTACTTCTTTGGCGTATATTCTGCCGCCTTGAGTCCGCATATTGTCGGCTTAGCATGGAAATTATATAAGTTGGGATGTCAGTGAAAGATAGCATTCGAATAGGCAACGCGGGCGGATATTGGGGGGATGACCTATCTGCGCTGAAACGCCAGTTGACAGGCGGCCAGCTTGACTACATTACCCTCGATTTTCTTGCCGAAATCACAATGTCCATTCTGCAAAAGCAGAGACAGCGCAACCCCGAGCTGGGTTATGCGACGGATTTTCTCACCCAAATCAAGGAATGCCTGCCGCTAATAGTCGAAAAGAAAGTTACGGTTATTACAAATGCCGGGGGTATCAACCCGCTCGGTTTGGGGCAACAGATTGCAGCAGTAGTACAGACAATGAAGCTTCCTATAAAAGTAGGCGTTATTCGCGGGGATGATGTTATGCCCCAGCTTGATGTGCTGATGTCATCAGGCGAAAAATTCACGAATATGGAAACCGGCGAACCGTTCGATCAAGTTCGTCCAAAAGTGACATCGGCTAATATCTATTTCGGCGCCGAACCGGTTGTCAAAGCCCTCGAAGCGGGCTGTCAAATAATTGTCACCGGACGGGTGACCGATACCGGAATCACGCTTGCGCCAATGATGTATGAGTTCGGATGGGCAATAGACGACTGGGACAAAATCGCCTCGGGAATTGTCGCGGGACATATTATAGAATGCGGATGCCAGGCGACAGGCGGAAATATTACCGACTGGAAAGATGTCAAAAATTTCCATTCGATAGGCTATCCCATTATCGAGATGAAATCGAGCGGCGACTTTTTTGTGACGAAACATCCCAACACGGGCGGACTTGTTTCGGAGAATACTGTGAAAGAACAGCTTGTCTATGAAATGGGTGATCCGGCCAACTATATTGCCCCGGATGGTATCGCCCGTTTTGACAGCATCCATCTCAAGCAAGCCGGCAAAGATCGTGTGCGGGTGTTTGGCATCACCGGCAAACCCGCTCCAACGCATTTGAAAATATCTATTTCATTTGATGACGGCTGGAAAGCATCGGGGGAACTGCTGCTTTCGGGCCCCAATATTAAAGCAAAAGCCAAGACTATGTCTGAGATATTTTGGAAGCGTTTGGGGCATACGTATGAGGCTACCCGAACCGAGTTGATTGGCTCCGGCTCGATTTGGCCGAAAGAACTGTCTGATTATGAACCAAATGAATCATTGCTGAGATTTGGGGTACGTGACAATGATCAAAAAAAGGTGGAAGAGTTCGGGCGTTTGCTGCCATCGCTCATCTTATCCGGCCCTTCCGGGGTGGCAGTTACCGGCGCGGGACGCCCCAAACCGACACCCGTTGTCGCATATTGGCCAGCGCTTATGCATCGCAACTCAGCCAAGGCGGAAATAATTATTATCGATGAGCAGAAAAACGAGAGAAATACTACACTTAACCTGGCGCGTAACGACACAGTGATGCCCGTATCAGAGAAGAAATCCGGAAATTTCGCTCGTCGTTTAGGTATCATGCCAAAAGGAAAGTTGAAAACTATTACCCTGCAGGAGCTTGCCTATGCCCGTTCTGGGGATAAAGGAGACACCTGCAATATCGGTGTCCTCGCCCGTTCGCCAGAAATATATGACTGGCTTTACAAAAACCTCACAGTTTCTACAGTAAAACGGTTTTTCAAAGGTATTGTAAAGGGTGAAGTCAAACGATATGAACTGGACAATCTTCTTGCGCTAAACTTTCTTCTTGAAGAAACTCTCGGAGGCGGCGGCACGCGATCGCTTATGATAGATCCGCAGGGAAAAACACTTTCACAGGCATTGCTTCAAATGCCAATGCAGGCTCCGAGCTCATTGCTTAAAAAATAGATAACAACCTATTATGTTTAGAATCGAATCAAAAATAGATACCAAATCCGCGCAGTATTTGGAAAATGTTCAGAAGAACAAAGCCCTTCACGGCCAGTTCAAAGAACGGCTTGAACAGGTAAAGCTCGGCGGGCCAGAGAAGTCTCGCCTCCGTCATACAGAGCGGGGAAAACTATTGCCGCGTGAACGTATTACCCGTCTGCTTGACAAGCACAGTCCTTTTCTTGAATTGGGCGCTCTCGCTGCCTATGATATGTATGACAACGACGCGCCGTCGGCCGGTATCATTACAGGAATCGGGGCGGTTCATGGCCGACAGGTAATGGTCATAGCGAACGATGCGACGGTCAAAGGGGGCACATATTATCCAATGACTGTCCTCAAACATGCCCGTGCCCAGGAAGTTGCGGAGAGCAATAATTTGCCGTGTGTGTATTTGGTAGATTCAGGCGGGATATTTTTGCCGCTTCAGGCTGGCTCGTTTCCTGACAAAGATCATTTCGGGAGGATATTTTATAACGAAGCAAGAATGTCGGCAAAAGGAATTGTGCAGATTTCTGTCGTAATGGGCTCATGCACAGCGGGCGGAGCATATCTGCCCGCAATGTCTGATGAGTCGGTGATTGTCAGGAAACAGGGGACAATCTTTATAGGCGGGCCGCCATTGGTCAAAGCTGCAACTGGCGAGGTTGTCACCGCCGAGGAACTTGGAGGCGCCGATGTTCATTGCAGAAAATCGGGCGTGACTGACCACTATGCTGAAAACGACGAACATGCTCTTAAGATCGCCAGAAATATAATTGAAAACCTCGCAGCCCCGTCGGGATTCACACTCGAACGGTCTGAGGTCGAAGAACCGTTTTACGATCCAGAAGAATTGTATGGTGTCGTCTCAGCGGACCTTCGCAAGCCGTATGATATTCGCGAACTTATCGCTCGTGTTGTGGACGGTTCGCGTTTTCACGAATTCAAAGAATTGTACGGGATTACACTCGTGACTGGTTTTGCGCGGATTATGGGTTATCCGGTTGGGATAATTGGAAATAACGGGGTGCTCTTTGCCGAATCGGCTCAGAAAGGGGCGCACTTTGTTGAACTGTGCGCTCAACGCAAAATACCGCTTATTTTTCTGCAAAACATTTCCGGTTTCATTGTCGGCAGGCAGTACGAGGCTGGTGGGATTGCCCGCGATGGAGCAAAAATGGTGCATGCCGTCGCCAATGCTGATGTTCCCAAGTTCACTCTTGTGGTTGGCGGTTCTTACGGCGCAGGAAATTATGCCATGTGCGGACGAGGATATTTCCCGAGGCTGATGTGGATGTGGCCGAATGCAAAAATATGTGTCATGGGGGGAGAGCAGGCCGCAGATGTTCTTGCGACAGTCAAAATCAATCAGCTTGAAGAGCAGGGCAAAAAACTGTCGAGCGAAGAAATCACGGCCATACGCCAGCCTATCATAGATAAATACGAAGCCGAATCCTCACCTTACTTTTCCGGCGCGCGATTATGGGACGATGGCATGATGGGGATGACCGACACCCGCCAGGCGCTCGCTTTGGCGATTTCGATGTCCCTGAACGCCCCGATTCCGGACACTAAATTCGGCGTCTTTCGGATGTAGACCCGCACTATGAAATCATTGTCCACAATCAATTACGAGAAAAACAATGCCGTTGGGCGAATTACTTTCAATGGCCCTGAGATCCATAATGCATTTAACGCGACAGTTATCTCGGAGCTATCTGCTTTACTGAGTGAAATTGAAATCGACCCATCGATTCGGGTGGTCGTTCTGACTGGCGCAGGAAAATCATTTTGCGCCGGAGCCGATCTCAACTGGATGCGCTCGGTGGTTTCGCAATCGTTTGAGGAGAATCTTGCTGAGTCGAACAAACTCGCCGATCTGTTTTATCAATTCTATACCTTTCGTTGTCCTATTATTGCGCGAGTGAATGGCGCGGCTATAGGGGGAGGAACGGGTTTTGTTGCGGTGTGTGATATCGCTATCGCCTCTGAGTCATCGGTATTCTCTTTTTCCGAAGTCAAAATTGGCGTTGTTCCAGCCTGCATAGGCCCCTACGTTATCAAAAAAATGGGGGAAGGGAAAGCGCGCGAACTCTTCATAACAGGCGAGCGGATGAATGCTGTGCGCGCCAGAGAGGTCGGCCTGGTCAATAGCGTAGTAGCCGATGGCGATCTTGATAATGAAGTCGACAAACTCATTGCCTCCATTCTCAGTTCCGGACCATCTGCGGTTTCGATGGCCAAGAAACTCATAAGTGAAGTTTCAGCTATGCCACCTGAAGAATTCAAACCGTATACTGCTGAGATAATTGCGCGATTGCGAATTTCCGCTGAGGGTCAGGAAGGTATGGACGCATTCTTGAATAAGCGCAAACCGAAATGGTCGGCTGAATAAAGACCAGTTAATGTAAAATTGTCATGCCAATGCCGTTTAAAAAGATACTCATCGCAAACCGATCCGAGATAGCCGTACGGGTAATGCACGCCTGTCGGACGCTCGGCATCAAATCTGTCGCGGTCTATTCCGATGCCGATCTCAAGAGCAGGCATCGCTTTTTCGCCGATGAATCTGTGCATATCGGTTCGGCATCGCCGTGCGAGTCATATCTAAACATTGATAGGCTTATTTCTGCGGCAAAAAGCAGCGGCACGGATGCGATTCATCCCGGATATGGTTTTTTGGCGGAGAATCCGCTTTTTCCTAAAGCCTGTAAAGATGCCGGTATTATATTTATTGGGCCGACAGCGGAAGCGATGCAATTGATGGGGAACAAAGTAGAGTCACGAAAGAAGATGGCGCAAGCCGGGGTGCAGATGACTCCCGGGATGCAGAGCAGCGAAATTGATATAAAAGTATTTGAGCAGGCCGCCAAAAAGGTCGGATATCCAGTTATGATAAAAGCGGCGGCGGGCGGCGGGGGAAAGGGAATGCGGGTTGTTTCGGATCCAACCCAGCTTCTTTCTGCCATCGAGGCCGCGAGACGTGAGGCGAAAAATGCCTTCGGAGATGACTCGGTCTATCTTGAAAAGTATATTGCCAATCCGCGCCATATTGAGTTCCAGATTATTGCAGACAACCACGGTAACTGCGTGCATCTCTTCGAACGGGAATGTTCGATTCAGCGACGGCATCAGAAAATTATCGAAGAAACGCCATCGGTTGCCCTTGATAGCGCGCTCCGCGCAAAGATGGGCGCCGATGCTGTTAAAGTTGCCAAAGCGGCGGGATACACCAACGCTGGCACAGTCGAATTTCTCTTAGACCAATCAGGCCACTATTATTTTCTTGAGATGAACACCCGTATCCAAGTCGAACACCCTATCACCGAAATGGTGACCGGGCTTGATCTTGTCATTGAACAAATCAGAATTGCGGCGGGACTGCCGTTGTCTGAACACATTATCAATGCCAGTCAACGCGGTCATGCTATCGAATGCCGCATTTATGCCGAAGACGGCAACAATAATTTCTTACCGTCGACCGGGACAATTCTTCATTATTCTGAACCGAGTGGGCCAGGCGTTCGAGTGGATTCCGGTATTGAGAAGGGGATGGCAGTCGGTATTGACTATGATCCTATCATGGCGAAACTCATCGTTCATGCTCCTGATCGGACGTCTGCCATTGAGAAAATGATCGATGCGCTGAATAATTATCATATTCTCGGAGTAAAAACCTCTAAGCGATTTATGATCGACGTCCTCAATCATCCCGAGTTTCAAAAAGGGAATACTTTTACCAACTTTATTGAAAGCCACATGTCCGAACGACAGATTGCGAAGTCTCCGGACAATTCGCTCGCGGCTTTAATTGCATCAGCAAGCTCACATTCAGCAGCAGGTTCTTCTTCACGTTCCGCAAGCATTGAGCAGAATTCGCTTCAGCCTTGGCAGGCTTTCCGTGACTGGGAGATAGGAGGCGATATCCTTTATGAAGAATGAATTTCTTATACGTGGTGAGCTTGTCTCCACGGAGTTTGAGCGTGAAGGAGATACTATTGTTTCTACAATCGCGGACAGTAGGGTAACAATTACTCCGAGCGGCAATGGTCTTTTTATCTGCTTGATAGACGGGCAGAGAAAAAGCGCGGCGGTGGCTTTGAATAGAGGAATATTCCTCGTTGAAATCGATTCCGTCGTCTATGAGCTTCATGATCCAAGCGACGACAGCAATGGCGCTGCCGCCTCGGACCACATCGTTGAGAAAAACAAGATATTCGCGCCCATGCCGGGCAAAATAGTGAAGATTCTTGTTTCAGTGGGGAATGATGTTGTTGAGAAGCAGCCGATGGTTATCGTCGAAGCAATGAAGATGGAAAATCAGGTCAATGCAAAGGCATCGGGGAAAGTCAAGGCTATCCATTTTAAGGAAGGAGACCAGGTGGATACCGAGCGGCCAATTATCGAGTTGACTCTTGAATAATCATATTCTGATGCCGACTGAAATTCCAAATGTCAGAAAATCTCTAATTTTAGAGCCGGCGACATCGGTCAGGCGCACTTCGATAAAATATCCGTTTTGGCCTTCAGGCATCGTCTCAATACCAATTGCAGCTGACGCGAAATAATTATGTTCGACAAATCCCAGGTCGGATCCTTTTGGCAATTGTTTCGTATAGGCATAGCCCCCGTTCATTGAAAGATACGTCTGAGATTCCCGTCTTGTATTCATCCTGAGTCTCAACTCCGGGCCAATTCTGAGAAATGTAAAATTGTTTTTAGTCTGGAGACTTCCCGGATAATATCCGGCTGTGGCATGTACACCCAGTTCCATCTCGGGCGCTGATGAAGCGAGGGGTATGATCCCTGCGGCGGCATTTGCCTCAAAGCCGATTTTGCTCCGGTTGGAAAATTCACCGAGCGGAAATGCTGTTCCCGCAGAAAAATAGAGTGAGGTTGTCTTTAACGACTGCGCTGCGGCGTTAGTAGGAAAAAATCCGCACACGACAACAAAGGCCAGCGAGCGTGGGTAGTAGAGTATGGCACATATCGAGTCTTTTCTCATATTATTCCTGCATAGTATACACAGATGAATGCTGCTTTGGATAGTCAAAAAAATAACCGGGTCGGTAGACCCAGTTATTTAATGTGCGAACGTGAATTATTTTTTTAGAAGATTCGTAAGCCAAGCGAAATGGGGACATAAGACATATTCTCACCCGTGGTCGCAATGCTTACATACCGGCCTTGGATAAAAAGACCAAAGTTTTCACTTGCAGTCAGTTCCATGCCTACGCCAACATTATAGTAGAATTTTTCATCATTCGGTCTGTCAGTCAGGGGAAATTGGTTATTGTTATTGTCGACATCAATGTTGACATTCGAATGAGTATTGGCAAAATCAACGACAGCCACTCCGACACCGCCAAGAAGAAATGGCCTGAGCTTAGCTGTGTTGTCGCTGCCTAAGGCGTAACGAAGATCGCCGCCGAACGACCAGATAGACAAGCCATTGCCGTCAAATGGATCGCTATTAGATGTGGCGAGGTCAAACTCGGTATATTCCGCTTTACCGATGAGGTGAAATTCGTCTGATAGATTACCGCCGATTCCAGCAAAGGCATGGTAACCTTCATCATAAGAATGACTAAATCCGTCCGATGACGGGAGAGCGATAAGTCCACCAAGATAGATAGAGACGGGTGATTCGTCTTCATTCTGGGCATACGTCGAAACAGTAAACAGTCCGAGACAACAAAGTGATAATATTGTCTTCCTCATGACAAACCTCCTTATGGTCTGCGTGTGTGTTATTCAATAATTGCGGCCTTGATTTGCCGTTTGGCATTCATCCACTTATGAATACCTTGTGTGAGAGCTTCGGCAGTATCAATCAAGGCGTGAATGCTCTAACTGATCGCCTATAGATTGTACAAAATTGCGAATCGTTTGTTTCGATCTAGGTCTGATTAATTAACACAACACTGAGATCGCCGCTATTATTTTGTGAAACGATTCACTTGATTTGCCTGTTGTACATGCATATATATACGGCTTGCTCATGGGAGAGAGAGCGATACACATTGACGGAGGAATATATGTCTGAGAGAAATGCTGCATACATAGTGGCGGCCACGCGAAGCGCAATTGGTTTGCTGCATGGAGGCATTGGCAGCTTTACCGCTCCCCAGCTTGGAGCCTTTGCCATTAAAGAGGTATTAGAAAGGTCGGGGATTAATCCGAAGGATATAGATGAAGTAATCATGGGCCATGTAATCCAAGGGGGCACGGGCCAGGCCCCAGCCCGGCAAGCCGCTATTCATGGCGGCGTACCGCCTGAAGTCCCGGCCATGACAATCAATAAAGTCTGTGGCTCAGGACTGAAAGCGATAATGCTCGCCGCTCAATCTATTCGCGCTGGAGACCAGAACGTTGTTGTTGCGGGCGGAATGGAATCGATGTCGCAGACACCGTATGTTTTACGCGGGGCGAAAACCGGAACACGCTTTGGTCACCAGAAGCTTGATGACATTATGATTACCGACGGTCTATGGGATAGCTTCAATAATTTTCATATGGGGAACGCCGCCGAACTTACCCGTCAGAAGGCCAACCTCACCCGCGAGATGCAGGATGAATTTGCTTACAACTCGCACAAGAAGGCGCTTGAGGCGCAAAAGAGCGGAAAGTTCAAAGAAGAAATATTCGATATTGCCGTTCCGCAGCGCAAAGGGGATCCGGTTATTTTTAATATCGACGAAGGGCCTCGGGCCGATATTTCCATCCAGGGTCTGGCTAAACTAAAACCAGCCTTTGATAAGGAAGGAACTGTCACGGCCGGCAATGCGCCGGGTCTCAACGATGGCTCTTCGGCGACAGTCGTGGTCTCCGAGAAATATATGCGAGACAAAGGTTTAAAACCGCTGGCTAAAATCATCGACTATGCTGTTGCGGGAACAGCGCCAGAAGATCTTTTCTTTGCGCCAATTTTCGCTGTACAGAAGCTTATGAAGAAGATGAATGTCAATATAAACCACTGGGACCTTATCGAAGCCAACGAAGCTTTCGCGGCGCAGGTTCTTGCCGATGGAAACGAACTTAAATGGGATTGGTCGCGTGTCAATGTCCATGGCGGCGCAGTAGCTCTCGGGCATCCAATTGGCGCATCGGGATCGCGGATTGTGACTACATTAATCTATGCGCTTAAAGATCGCGGACTAAAGACGGGCATGGCGACGTTGTGTCTTGGCGGTGGGAACGCTGTCGTGATGGCAATAGAGCGCGTATAATTTTCACGGGCAATGACAGAGATAGGAAATATGGAAATTAAAAACGTCTCAATTATCGGCTCCGGTACGATGGGGAATGGTATTTCTCAGGTTTTTGCCTCAAATGGATATAATGTCACGCTCATTGATATCAAACAGGATTTTTTGGATAAGGCCGTTTCGAACATTTCAGGTTCGCTCGATCGGCTTATCAAGAAAGCGGCTATTACCGATGCCGACAAAAACACCACACTCGGTCGAATCAAGACATCAACGGATATCAAATCCGCGGCAGGCTCTCAGATTGTAATCGAAGCCGTAACTGAAGATCTAAAAGTAAAGTCATCGATTTTTGCTCAACTTGATGCTGTCTGTCCGCACAGTACAATTTTGGCCAGTAACACATCCTCGCTACCGATTACACAGCTCGCATCCTCTACAAAACGTCCGGACAGGTTTATCGGCATGCACTTTATGAACCCAGTGCCTATAATGAAGCTCGTTGAGGTAATTCGCGGCCTCGCAACCAGCGATGAAACGTACAAGGTAACGCAAGACTTGGCGTTAAAGCTGGGCAAAACCCCGGTTGAGGTAAATGATTATCCTGGATTTATTGCAAACAGGATACTGTTGCCGATGATAAACGAGGCGATATTCGCTCACATGGAAGGTGTCGGGACAGTTCAGGCGATTGATGATGTGATGAAGCTTGGCATGGGACATCCGATGGGACCACTGACTCTGGCCGATTTTATTGGACTCGATGTTTGTCTTGCGATTCTGGAGGTTATGCACGCCGGGCTTGGGGATCCGAAATACCGTCCGGCTCCGCTTCTGCGAAAAATGGTGCAGGCGGGATATTTAGGAAGAAAATCCGGTCGGGGATTCTATTCGTATGACTGAGAAGGAGCGCACTGATGGATTTTAATTTGACTCAGGAAGACGCCGAGCTGAAAGAAATGGCCCGGGATTTAGCGATAAAACGAATCTATCCGATTGCGATGGAAATGGATGAGAGCGAAGAGACCCCGCGTGATCTGATTAAAGAGTGCGCTGACCTTGGATATTTTGGGTTTACTATTCCCGAAGAATACGGCGGACTCGGGCTATCTACAACCGCCTTTATGGGCGTGCTTGAGGAGTTGTGCGCGGCTTCGGCTGGTTTTGGAATTATGATATCGGTGCATAATACGCTTGTGGCTGATGCGTTCAAATTCTTCGCAAGCGATGCCCTCAAGAAAAAATATTTGCCGCGAATGGCGACAGGTGAGTTGATCGGCGCGTATTGTCTCACTGAACCGCACTCTGGCACCGATGCTGGCGCGCTTATAACATCGGCTGTCGACAAAGGGGACCATTACGTTATCAATGGCAACAAGAGCTATGTCACCAATGGCGGCTATGCTGGAGTATATGTTGTGTTCGCTAAAACCCATCCCGAAGAAGGCAACCGCGGCATCTCTTTGTTTGCTGTCGAAAGAACGGCCCCGGGCATAACGCTCGGAAAGCCTGAGAGGAAGCTTGGAATCAAAAGTTCTGACACCCGCGAAATAAACTTTGTCGATGTTAAAGTGCCGAAAGAAAATCTCATCGGGCCGCTCAAAAACGGTTTCAAACAGGCCATGCAAATTCTCAACGGAGGACGGATCGGCGTCGCTTTTCAAGCAACTGGTATTTCCCAGGCGGCGCTCGATGAAGCTATCAAATATTCTAAACAGCGAAAACAATTTGATCAGCCAATTGCAAATTTCCAGGCGATTCAATTCAAGATTGCCGATATGGCAATGAGAATAGACGCCGGGCGGCTTTTAGCGTACAGAGCCGCACTGCTGAAAGACCAAAACAAACCATTTCAGCGTGAAGCCTCAATGGCCAAACTGTTTTGCTCCCAGTCCGCAAATTTTGTAACGAACGAAGCCCTGCAGATTCATGGCGGCTACGGCTACATCAAAGAATATCCTGTGGAGCGATACTTCCGCGATGCGCGTGTGACTGAGCTTTATGAAGGCACATCAGAGGCTCAACGGATGGTTATTTCCCGCGATATACTGAGGGACTAATTGTGTTGGATAAAAAGCACACCGAATACCGCGAGCGAGTCCGTGCGTTTGCGCAAGATGTCATTGAACCTCTCGCGCTGACGCTTGACCTTGAACAGAGATTCCCGACCGAACATCTAAAACCGCTGACTGATTTCGGTCTCATGGGCGCGCTTGTGCCGGAAGCGTACGGGGGACGTCCGATTGATACCATTTCATACTGCATTGCAGTCGAGGAACTTTGCCGGGTCTGCGGTTCTACTGGTATTATTGTCGCGGCGCATAACTCACTTGGGACAGTTCCGATTTATCGGTTTGGCTCAGAGGCGCAGAAAAAAAAGTATCTTCCGCGCGCCGCAAAAGGGGAGTTGCTTGCGTTCGGACTCACCGAACCCGATGCCGGCTCCGATGCCGGCGGCACACGCACACAGGCGGTCAAAAACGGTGACAGTTGGACGGTCAATGGCTCGAAATGCTGGATAACTTCGGCGCCGCAGGCATTCGCTGTCAATGCCACCGCACGCACATCGAGCGATCTGACCGACAAACGTATTACCACTTTTATCTTCGAGAAAGACTGGGATGGATATGCTGTCGGCAAAAAAGAGAACAAATTGGGACTTCGCGGTTCGGATACGGCATTCCTGCATTTTTCAGATATGAAAGTTCCGGATGAGAACCGACTTGGCGAGGTGGGTATGGGTTTCAAACAGATGCTGATCACACTCGATGGCGGACGTATCAGCATTGGCGCAATGGCGCTTGGTCTCGGACAGGGGGCCTTTGATTGCGCGGTCAAATTTGCCGCAGAACGAATGCAATTCGGGAAACCGATTGCTACTTTTCAGGGGATTGCGCACAAGCTGGCCGATATGGCAACTGAACTCGAGGCCGCGCGTCTGATGATCTACGAAACGGCCGCCATGAAAGATGCTGGTGTCCCCTTTAGCCGCCATTCGGCTATGTGTAAACTGTTCGCTTCCGAAGTCGGCACGCGCGCCTGCGCGACGGCCATGACCATTCTTGGTGGGATTGGCTTTTATACTGGCCCATATCCTGTAGAGAGAATGTGGCGTGATGTCAAACTCTGCGAAATCGGCGAAGGCACTTCGGAAATTCAACGGCTGGTTATTGCGCGCGATTTAATCAAATCGCTTGAAACAAAATAGGCGTCTCTTCTACCATAGTAGTTCTTACTTATCTATTCTTCTTGCGCTTTATCCCTTGAGTTCTATATTCTCCCGCATGTCGGACTATAAGAATCTAACGGCCGTAGAAATATCCGAGCAGGTTCGTTCCGGAAAACTACGGGCTGTCGATTTAGCGAAAGAGGCCTTGCGGCTTGCCGGAACCGAGGGGAAAGAGCTCAACGCCTTCATTACCCTCTGTGAAGAGAAGGCGCTCGCGCAAGCAAAGGCGGTCGATGAGGTCGTAAAATCCGGCAAGGCTTCCAATTTGCCCCTCGCGGGGGTTCCAATCGCAATCAAAGATAATATTTCATACACCGATTATCCCTGTACCTGCGCCTCGCATATTCTCGATAAATATGTTCCGCCCTATGATGCGACGGTTGTTACCCGGCTTGTCGATGCCGGGGCGGTTATAATCGGCAAGACGAATATGGATGAGTTCGCCATGGGATCATCCAATGAGAATTCTTACTACGGTCCGGTCAAAAATCCGGTCCGACATGATTTGGCGCCGGGCGGATCATCGGGCGGCTCAGCGGCGGTAGTGGCCCAAAGAATTGTTCCGCTTGCATTCGGTTCCGAGACGGGCGGGTCAGTACGACAACCGGCATCTTTTTGCGGTGTCTATGGCCTGAAGCCTTCGTATGGCGGTATATCGCGTTACGGACTTGTGGCATTCGCTTCCTCTACCGACCAGATAAGTCCGTTTGCAAATTCAATCGAGGACCTTGCGCTTGTTTATTCGGCGGTCTGCGGACGCGACAGCAATGATTCGACCTCGGTCGCCTTTGATCATCCTAATTACGCGTCTGCGCTTAAGACAGAGAAGAAGTTTCGGTTTGGGATTCCGAAAGAATATTTTGCTAAAGGACTTGAGCCTGAAGTCGGCGATGTCGTACAGAGGGCAATTGACTCTCTTAAAAAAGAAGGCCATTCATTTATCGAAATCTCGCTTCCCATGACCCAGATGGCGATTCCGATCTATTATATTGTGGCATCTGCCGAAGCGTCGGCTAATCTTGCGCGGTTTGATGGAGTCAAATACGGCCTTCGCGAGAGCCGTGACAAATCCTTAGCGCAAATGTATGGCGACACTCGCGCAAAAGGATTTGGGCGTGAAGTGAAACGGAGAATAATGCTTGGGACATACGTGCTGTCGTCGGGTTACTACGACGCCTATTATATCAAGGCTTCGAAAGTGCGCGAACTTATGCGACGGGAATACGAAGAAGCTTTCAAAACTGTGGATATGATAATTTCGCCGACAGCGCCAACTCCGGCCTTCAAACTCGGCGAAAAGATTTCCGATCCACTGGCAATGTACCTGAGCGATGTCTACACCGCACCAGCCAACCTTGCTGGAATACCCGCGATCTCGGTACCGTTTGGAGTTTCAAGGGATGGGAGACCGATTGGTGTTCAGTTTATTGCAGGGTATATGAACGAAACAGCGTTGTTTCAGGTTTCAAAAATAGTCGCGGATATTCAATAAAGCCGGAAATAGGCAAGGACTGACTTTGGACGCTCACACATACATAGGAAGTTGATCAGGGAAGAAGACGTGGCAGAGTATAATGGTTTTGAGCCGGTAATCGGCCTTGAAGTTCACGCTCAGCTTTTGACGGAAACTAAAGTCTTCTGCGGCTGTAAATCCGCCTACGGCGCGTCCCCGAATACATACACTTGTCCCATATGTCTCGGCCTGCCGGGGTCGCTTCCGGTTCTCAATAAGAAGGCCGCCGAGTATGCGATGAAGATGATTCTTGCAGTCGGCGGAAAGGTCAGCAACCGCTCGGTGTTCGCCCGTAAGAATTATTTCTATCCCGATCTTCCCAAGGGCTACCAAATTTCCCAGTTCGACAAACCTATTGGCGAAGGCGGTTCGATACCATATCGACTGGATTCCGGCGAAGAAAAACTCTGCCGGCTTATCCGAATCCATCTTGAAGAAGATGCCGGCAAACTGCTTCATCCCGAAGCCGGCGAAAATTACTCGAGAGTTGATCTCAACCGATGCGGCGCGCCGCTAATTGAGATCGTGACCGAAGCTGATATCCGAAGTCCCGAAGAGGCCTATGCATACCTTGTAACATTACGACAGCTTGTGCAGTATCTTGAAGTCTGTTCCGGGGACATGGAAAAGGGGCATTTGCGATGCGATGCCAATGTCTCTGTCCGTCCGGTCGGTCAGAAAAAATTCGGTACTCGGACAGAAGTCAAAAATATGAATTCCTTTAAAGGTGTTGAGCGGGCGATTACCTATGAGATAAATCGTCAGATTGCGCTCATACAAAGCGGCGGCGAAGTCATCCAGGCTACGTTGCTTTGGAACGAGGCCAAACAGGCCGCGGAGATGATGCGCACCAAAGAAGAATCGCATGACTATCGCTATTTCCCCGAGCCAGACTTGGTGAATCTTGTGATTTCTGATTCATGGATACACTCGGTGAGAGACAGCCTTCCGGAACTCCCCAAAGCTCGCGCCACCCGATTTGTCACGCAATATGGTATTCGTGAATACGACGCGCAGGTATTGACCGCTACGAGGGCGCTTGCGAAATATTACGAAAAGGTCATGGAGAGTTTCGGTGACGGTATCGCCGCCTCAAACTGGATACAGACCGAGCTTCTTGGAGTGATTAATCAGCAAAAAAAAGATATCGCAACCTGCACAATCGAACCGGAAATAATTGCAGATCTCTTAACCCTGGTAAAGTCAGGCAAGATTTCCGGTAAAATCGCCAAGACCGTCTTTAAAGAGATGAACATTTCCGGCAAAAGCCCTGCGTCCATAATTCAAAAGAAGGTGCTGGAGCAAATTTCGGATGAGTCTTTGCTTGAAGAAGTTATAACTGAGATTTTTGATAAGAATCAGGCAAATGTCACCAGCTATCGTGCAGGCAAGACTGCGCTCTTTGGTTTTTTTGTCGGGCAGACCATGAAAGCAACCGGAGGCCGGGCAAATCCAAATGTTGTTAGTACCCTTCTGAAGAAAATGCTTGAAGGTTGAACTTTCCTATGCCAAATATGTCATCGAACGCTCGCATTGCTGTTTTCATTTCGGGAAGTGGGAGCGGTTTGCAGTCATTGATTGATGCATCGTCTGAAAGACGTTTAAGCGGCCAGATATCGCTCGTGATTTCAAACAATGCAGATGCCTATGGATTGGAGCGGGCCAAAATGGCATATATCCCAATGTGTGTAATAGAGTATACTCAACAAAGCGAAGCTGACATCGCGGAGCTTTTATTGAAGCGGCTCAATGAAAGCAAAATCAGTCATATCGCGCTGGCTGGATTCTTGAAACTATTGCCAAAAGCAGTGGTTCGCGAATATTCCGGCCGCATCGTCAATATTCATCCGGCCCTTCTCCCCAAATACGGCGGCAAAGGGATGTATGGCCGAAAAGTACACGAGGCCGTGCTCGCTTCAGGCGATAAAGAAACCGGAGCGACAATTCATCTTGTGGATGAAGAGTACGACAAAGGAATGATCTTGGAGCAGGTTAAAGTGCCGGTTCT
Source organism: Candidatus Zixiibacteriota bacterium (assembly GCA_034439475.1). Lineage (NCBI taxonomy): Bacteria > Pseudomonadati > Candidatus Zixiibacteriota > Candidatus Zixiibacteriota bacterium. The sequence continues at coordinate 37,144 of JAWXAN010000060.1, read as the reverse complement.
GCAAAATGACACTCCGGAAACCCTTGCGGCGCGAGTGCAAGCAGAGGAGCATCGTCTGTATCCATTGGTTATTCAGAAGCTTATCACCGGACAATACCAGTTTCGTCATGGACAAATTCTCTTAAACACTAATATCTGCGAGTATCCGCTTTTCCGAAGAGGCAAGGTCAGAGATATTTATGACCTCGGTGAGACTTATCTTTTTGTCGCGACCGACCGCATCTCGGCATTCGATGTTGTGCTGCCTAATGGAATACCGGTGAAGGGAAAACTGTTGACGCAGATTTCGCTCTTCTGGTTTGATTTTCTTCGAGATATAGTCCCGAATCATGTTGTCAGCGCGGATATTAATGATTTCCCCGCGCCGCTCAAAAGATACAGCGGGCAGCTTGAGGGGCGTTCCATGATTGTTGCCAAAGCCGATCGGGTCGATGTCGAATGTATTGTGCGCGGCTATCTCTCCGGCTCGCTCTGGAAAGAACTCGTGGAGGCAAGAAAGCATGGGAAGAATAATGTGCACGGTTTTACTTTCTCACCTTCGATGCAAGAGTCAGAAATACTTCCCGAACCGATATTCAGCCCATCGTCAAAGAATGATTCCGGTCATGACGAGAATATCAGCTTTGAGACGATGATCTCGCTTGTCGGAGAAAAGACCGCCGGGTTGTGCAAAGAAAAATCGTTGGCGATTTATACCAAAGCATCAGAGTATGCCCTCTCGCGCGGTATAATAATCGCCGACACAAAATTCGAGTTTGGCTTTCGCAATGGAGAGTTTATCCTTATCGATGAAGCGCTCACACCAGATTCCAGCCGGTTCTGGCCAGTCGAAAGTTACCGGGTCGGAAGCTCGGTGCCGTCGTTTGACAAGCAGCCGATTCGCGATTACCTGGAAACCCTCGACTGGAATAAAAAACCACCTGGCCCGTCTCTTCCTGATGCAGTCATCGAGGCGGCGGCCGAGAGATATGAACGGGCGTTGGAATTATTGACAGGAAAGAAAGTTAATGCTTGAGACAAAACGAATAAAACGCGCACTTATTTCGGTTTCCGACAAATTGGGGCTGGTGGAGCTTGCCCGTGAACTTGACACGCTCGGCATTGAAATCCTCTCGACCGGGGGCACGCTGAGGACGATTCGCGAAGCCGGTATTCATGCCATCGCTGTTTCCTCGTTTACCGGTTCGCCTGAAGTGCTGGAAGGACGGGTCAAAACACTGCACCCCAAAATTCATGGCGGCATCCTGTTTCGCCGCGATGTTCCAAAAGATGTTGTCGAACTTGAAGCGCTTGACACCAAGGCAATAGATTTGGTTGTAGTTTCACTCTACCCGTTTGAAAAGACAATTGCGAATCCGAATGTGACTGAAGAAGAGGCGATTGAAAACATTGATATCGGCGGGCCGTCGATGATTCGTTCTGCTGCAAAAAATTTTGATTTTGTGACGGTAATCGTGGACCCATCGGACTATTCGACTCTCATCGAGCAATTGCGCGACAACAATGGTCAGACAGAACTTGCCTTTCGTCGCCGCTGTTCTCTGAAAGCCTTCACTAAGACTGCGGCCTATGATGCCTCAATTTCGGCATACTATTCACGGTCGTCAGATCCTGCTGGGCGACAAAAAGAGCCAAAACACAAGTTGTCAGAACTGCCACCGCGCTTTCAACTCAGCTTTGAGCACAAATCGACACTGAGATATGGCGAAAATCCGCACCAGCAAGCCGCACTCTACGCCGAAGCCGACAACGATGGATTGAGTTTGGTAAATGCAACGATCCTCAGCGGCAAGGAACCCTCATATAATAATTACGGCGATCTCGATGCCTGTCTTGACCTCCTGAAAGAGTTCGCGGAGCCGTTTGCTTGTGTTGTCAAGCACGGCAATCCGTGCGGAGCGGCCGCAGCAACCACCATTGCCGATGCCTATCAGCGCGCCTATGAGTGCGATCCGTTGTCGGCCTTTGGCTCTATAATCGGACTGAATCGTCATGTGGATATTGAATGCGCCAAATTGCTCCATGAGACAGATTTTATTGAATGTATTGTTGCGCCGTCGTACAGTGATGAATCGCTCGCTTTGCTTATGAAAAAAAAGAACCGTCGTCTTCTGGTATTGCCGGAGATAAATCAGTCAACAAACAAGGCACGTTTGCTCTTCCGACAGATTCATGGCGGCTTGCTCGTCCAAACCGAGGATTGTCATCAACTGGACAAGTCATCCCTCAAAGTTGCGACGAAACGCTCGCCGAGTGAAGAAGAACTTCGTTCGCTGTTATTCGCCTGGAAAGTGGTAAAGCAGACCAAATCCAATGCCATTGTACTGGCTAAAAATAGCGCGACTGTCGGAATCGGCATGGGCCAGACTTCGCGGGTGGATTCTTCGTTTATGGCGGTCAAAAGGGCCGGAGACCGGGCGAGGGGCGCAGTTTTGGCTTCCGATGCTTTTTTCCCTATGCCCGACGGACTTGAGGTTGCTCTCGAGGCTGGTGTAACTGCTATCATTCAACCGGGTGGTTCAAAGGGGGACGACGCAGTAATTGAGGCGGCAGATAAGGCTGGCGCGGCGATGGTTTTCACATCAATTCGTCACTTCAAACATTGACGTCACGGCGCTTTTGTGCGGTTGACAAGATTACTATTGCTTCGGCACTGTGTTTGTTACACACTATGCCCTCTATGTACGAAAGCTAAATCGACAGCCTCTGTCTTTACTAAGGCATGAGGCGTGGATCTCGATAAGGAAAGAACAACTCGGCGCATCGTCAATTGGTCACAGGAAGTAAGGGATACGGTATGTCACGAACGCACAAGAAGCACAATCTGGAATCATGCACTAAACTCTTCGCACTGCCGGCGGTGTTGATTATCATCATGGGCGTCAATGCCCTCTCGCTTCCGCGGTTGTCGGCAGAGCATGGAATACCATGCAAATCCTGTCATATTAATCCTAATGGGGGGGGGGCGAGGACCGAATTTGGAAATTATGCGGTCGCTTTTCAGGAGCTTTGCCTGCCCCAGACCAAGAAATACGTGGAGAAGCACTACAAAAGTCCCAGGCTCAGTGAGAGTGTCTATATCGGATTTGACAATCGCTATCTTGTCCTGGATGAAGGCGGCAGAATTATTAGAATCCAAAATGACTTCTATGCGACTGTTGAGCCCTTTGACCACCTTTTATACCATCTTCGCATTGCCGGAGGAGGGATCACTGAACATTACGCGCTCCTATACATCGGCGATGACAAGCACTACTTAAAGGCTGGCCAGTTCTCTCCGGCTTTCGGACTTCGTACCGATTACCATTCTCTTTATCTCGATGGTTTATCTTTGGGACTTGATATCAAGGGCGTGAATGTTGTCGCCGAGACGTTTAATCCGAATGAACAGGCGATTTTTGGCTTTCATGCTTTCAAAGCCGGTTTTCTCAATCCATTTGGCTACCTCATTGGCGCTTCGGCGAGAGTGAGCGAACGTGAGTTGGATGGATACGGCGCGTTCCCCCATGCAAAGGCCGTCTTTGGTGCATTAAACTATAGCCGCTTTACAGCCAGCGGCGAACTTAAACTGATTGGCCGGGGAAACGAAGCGATGGCGGCCTATGCCGCCTTCAACGCGCGAATCGAATTCGGACTTTATCTTGTGGGCGAATATAATTTTTATGATCCCGACCGAGCATTCACAACCGGCACAGAGGAGTTTATCCGGCTTTCTCTCGAATTATATCCCATCCCGTTCCTGCAACTAAGACCTTCATTCACGCGTTATATGGAAGGCGCATTAAAGGATACTGATGATTTCTTTCTGCAAATCTATTTCGGCTATTAGGAATTTTAAGAGGTTGTCCATGCGGCATTTTATCGGGTCGAGCTTACTTCTGTGGCTCCTTTCACTTTCATATCTCGGCTGTGAAGATCAAGGCGTGTCTCCCTTGGCGCCCCCAGGCGGAAATAACAATGGCGGCGGGGTCAGTTTCGCCGCGAGCATCAGACCTCTCGTTCAAACCAGATGCGCGACGGCATCGTGTCATGGAGCCGGATCATCCCAAGGCGGACTTGCTCTTGGCTCGGTTGCATATACTGATGTTAGAAATGCGAAGGGAGGAAGAGGGGGATCATTGGTTAGCACTCCGCCTAAGGCTGACAGCAGTTTGCTTTATACTGTGGCTACAAGCAACCCTCCCATTGGTTACACAAGAATGCCGCTCGGCGGGCCATATCTTTCCAATGCTGAACTCACCCTCATTCGGGATTGGATAAATCAAGGCGCGTTTGATAATTAAGGCCGAAAGGAAACGTATGAAGCGAATATATTTTTTCATATCAGTTTGCGCTCTACTGACATTTTCAACTGTGCAGGCCGAGACCTTCACCCTCGACAATTCTGCGAAAAAGGATTCGGTGTATTTTCGCTCTCCGGCGAAACTTGAATTTATCGAGGGCAAGACCGCCGACATTTCAGGAAGCTTTACCTTTGACCCAGCCAGAGCCGACAGCGCTGTCTCCGGTATCCTGCAGGTGGACCTTCGCACACTCAAAACCGGTATCGAGACCCGCGACGGGCACATGTGCGAGAGGCATTTACATACCGACAAATATCCTCACGCTTATTTTGAACTTCTCTCAATCGACAGCCTTCCGACAACATGGCAACCGGATCAAAGCTACAAAATGATTGCCGAGGGTTTTTTCTACATTCATGGCGTCAAAAGAAAAATCTCGGCTGATATACTCGCTGTTATGCCCGCTGGAAACCCGACGGCGAGTGGAAAAGCGATAAATGCCCGTATTTCATTCAAAGTGAAACTCGATGAATTCAAAATTCCTCGTCCAAAGGCTTTGTTTTATAAGCTGGCAGAAACTATCGATGTCGAGGCTATCCTTTTTGGCTACAACAGCTTAGCCCCAATCACCATCACTTTGCCAAATTGGCCGGAACAGAAATAAACCAATTTCCGTTTTAGTTTCAATCTTGATTACTTCGCTATAAGGGAGTATCTTGACGATAATACTACTGTAAGGAGCATTCGTTAATGGATAATCGAATTCTTGAAATAGTCTTCTTGCTGATGGACAGTATGCGCGAAAATAAGGGGAAGGTCGCAAATTTGAGCGACATTTCGCCTGATTTACTTGATCTTGGATTTACCAACGACGAAATAACGCGGGCATACGGCTGGTTCACGGATAGGTTGTCTGCTGGCAGCAACCTGTTTGATGGATTCTCACGTTTGCAAAGCTCACAGCGAATCCTCTCCGCGCAGGAACGCTTACAGGTTGATATTGAAGCCCATGGTTTTCTCCTAAATCTTATGAATTTCGGGATCATCGATCCTCTGCAGTTCGAGATGATCCTCGACAAAGCATTTGTCTATGGCACCCGTCCGGTCACGCTCGATCAGATGAAGTGGCTTGCATCGGGTGTAGTATTCGATGAATTCAGTTCTGACGACGGCGACAGTGATCTCGATGATCCGCTCAGCAGCGGTTCATCGGCCAGAGTAAATTAGCATGTCCCTTGCGGGCAAAAAAATCATGGTCGGCCTGACCGGTGGAATCGCCAGCTACAAAGTTCCCAATCTCGTCCGCCTGCTTACAAAAGAAAAGGCCGAAGTTGTCGTGATGATGACCGACTCGGCCTGCAAATTCATCACACCGCTCACTCTTGAAACTGTCTCAAACCGCCCGGTCATTACCGGATTGTGGCCTGAGGGAGAGTTTGTTTCTACACGGCATATCGATGTGGCCGAATGGCCGGACTTGATTGTTATCGCTCCGGCCACTGCCAACTTTATGGGAAAAATATTTGCCGGAATCTCTGATGATTTCGTGACAACAGTGATGTGCGCCACCTCCCGCCCGACTATGATTGCACCGGCGATGAATCCGCAAATGTGGCTAAATCCGACCACACAGCGTAATCTCGGATACCTCAAACAACTCGGCTTTCATATTATCGATCCAGAAGAAGGGGAGATGGCCTGCGATTCTGTCGGCGTTGGCCGAATGGCTGAGCCTGAAGTTATCTTTCGCGCCATCGAGAACTTTTTCGACAGCGGCGCAAAAAAAAAAGCGCTGACTGGGAAGACAATTTTGGTGACCGCCGGACCAACGCGCGAGGCGATAGACCCGGTTCGATTCATCTCAAATAGGTCATCAGGAAGGATGGGGTATGCGATTGCCGCCGCATCGGCGGAGCTCAATGCCCGCACTATTCTGGTTTCGGGCCCGACGAATCTTGAGGTTCCGCGAAATGTCGAACACATCCGAATTGAATCTACCCAGCAAATGTACGAGGCAATAAAGAGCAGGTTTAGCGAAGTCGACTGCCTGATAATGGCGGCTGCGCCGGCGGATTTTATACCGGCATCAATCTCCCCGCAAAAGATAAAAAAGACAAACAAGCCTTCGGTGCTGGAACTTGACCCAGCCACTGACATACTCGCATCACTCTCCAAAGATAAACGTAAATCACAGCGTCTCATTGGCTTCGCGCTCGAAACGGAGAACGGTTTAGAGAATGCAAGAGCTAAACTCAAGAACAAGCAACTTGACCTTATTGTGCTTAATTCTCTGGCGGATAGTGGTGCGGGTTTCGATGTACACACAAATAAATTGACTCTCATCTCTCAGAATGGTAAAACCAATGAATGGCCCCTCATGACAAAGACCGAGGCCGCCATTAAACTACTTGAAGTAGTTGCCGGTTTGCTGTAGATTACAGCGAGAGCCGCCGCATGCGAGACATAATCGAGAGAGGGAGGGTTCCAGTGAGTCAAAAATCTAATAGTTCGTTTGAAATGCTGAGATCGGCATTAACACACCAGATGGAGATGGGTGTGAGCGAGGTTGTTATTGGACGACAGCAGATGCTCGACTCGGTCTTTCCTCTGAGTCGGCGTGTGGCCCCATCGGGCAAAAAAGTGAGCATGTCGGAAGTATTTGGTGTGGAGCTTCGATCAAAAACAACTCCCGCCAAAACTCTCACTCTAATATCTCCTCAAAAAATGTCCACAACTGCGGCAGCGCCCTCTACTCCATTGACCCAGGATTCGGTCTACAAATCCCTTGAGCAGCATTTTAACGCGATAGACGAATGCCAGCTCTGTCCGCTCTGGACAACAAGAAATAAACTTGTCTATGGTTCGGGCAATCCCAACGCAAGACTTCTGATAATCGGCGAAGCCCCGGGCGCGGAAGAAGATCGCACTGGTAAGCCATTTGTCGGTCGGGCCGGACAGTTGCTGGATAAGATTCTGGCCGCGGTTGAGTTGTCCCGTGACGAGGTCTACATAACAAATATTCTCAAAAGCCGGCCCCCAGGCAATCGTGATCCGCAGCCAGACGAAGTCAAATCATGTCTGCCATATCTGCACGAGCAGATACGCCTTATCAAGCCAAAACTGATTCTTGCCCTTGGCAGAATAGCCGGACAGACATTGTTACATACGAATACGCCGCTGGGTAAGTTACGAAGTACATGGCATGACTATCACGGCGTTCCATTGATTGTCACATATCATCCGGCGGCATTGTTACGATTTCCCGCTTATAAGAAAGAGACTTGGGCCGACATGCAGATGTTGAAAGCCCGTTACGATACGATTTAAGATTTCCGCTTGAATTAGACATGAGCTTTTCTGTTTCGACTGACAAAATCCATGATCCGCTCCTGCCGCCGCAGTCGATCGATGCCGAGCAGGCTGTTCTTGGTTCGATTCTAAAAGACAGCGAGGCGATAAATCATGTTCTTGAAGTTATCGACACGGAGAACTATTTCTACTCGCCCAAGCACAAAACGATATTCAGGGCGGTGCTGAACCTTAACAATAATTCAGAGCCGTGTGATATAACTACTGTCGCAAACGAACTGCTCAACCAGGGGATGCTTGAGAAAATAGGCGGACGTGTCTATTTGGTCGAGCTGGTCGAGCAGATAGCATCGACTGCAAATGTTGCGCATTACGCCAGTATTGTGCTTGAGAAATCCGTACTCCGGAGACTGATCCAAACTTCAAATGAAATCGTCAAAAGCTGCTATTCGATGGAGCGTCCGGCCGACGACCTGCTCGATGCAGCCGAAGCCAATATCTTTCAAATTTCAGAAAGCAGACAGCGTCAGGGTTTTGTTCATATTGAAAGCCCATTCAATGCTATTTTCGAGCGGATAGATAACCCGCCAGCCGACGGCACCATCATTGGCGGTGTGAGTACAGGGTATACGCAACTGGATGCCATTACCGAAGGGCTCCATGCCGGGGATCTGGTGATTATTGCGGGGAGACCCTCGATGGGCAAAACAGCGCTCGCGATGAATATTGCTGAGCATGTTGCGGTCGACCAGAAAAAAGGTGTTGGCATATTTTCGATAGAAATGTCGCGCGAACAACTCGTCCTCCGTATGCTTTGTGGCCGGGCACGCATTAATCAGAAAAAAGTTCGCTCGCATAAAATTAGCGAGTCCGAACATCGCAATCTGGCCCACAAAGGGGGAGTGCTGGCTGCCGCGCCAATCTTTATCGATGATTCAGCCGGGTTGTCTTCGCTTGAAATGCGCGCGAAGGCCCGGAGGCTCAAAGCGCAGCATAATATCGGTCTGTTTATTGTTGATTACATTCAACTTATGCATGCCTCTGGCAGGCAGGAAAACCGCCAGCAGGAAATTGCCCTAATTACCAGAAGCATGAAAGCATTGGCCAAAGAAATCCAGGTTCCGGTTATCGCAATTTCACAGCTTTCACGCATGGTCGAACAGCGCGGAACGAATAAACGTCCACAGTTATCTGATTTGCGTGAATCGGGAGCCATTGAACAGGATGCCGATGTCGTTATTTTTGTTTATCGCGAGGAATACTACATGTCACACATGGATCGCAATGATCCGAAATACCGTGAAATTGAAGGCAAAGCTGAGATTATAGTGGCCAAACAGCGCAATGGCCCGACTGAAACCGCGCACTTGAGCTTTATCAAGGAATATACCCGGTTTGAAAATCTTGATACCTCGCGTCGAGAACTGCCTCCCGGGGTGGATCGAATCGAACCAGATTCCCCGTTCTAAAACATGGCAATGGACCATATCCTGCTGGGGATCGGCCGGCGATGTATCGATGGCGTCAATCGCGTCGGCGGAATGTCGATACTTTTCGCCCGTGTGGTAACATCCACACGCCATATTTTTCAGTCCCAAAGCGAGATTTTTGAGCAATTGCACTCAATCGGGGTCAGGTCGATTCCCCTTGTAATCGTTATCGCGATTTTTGTCGGCGCAGTTGCGGCCTGGCAGGCGGCCTACCAATTCCAATTTATTGGCGCACCTCTGAGGCTTCTGGGTCAGGCGGTGGGGAAAGCAGTGGTTATAGAACTCGCTCCGGTGCTGACGGCTTTGGTCATAGCCGGACGCGTGGGTGCGGGCATTGCCGCTGAACTCGGGACAATGCGAGTTACTGAACAGATCGACGCTCTTGATGCTATGGGAATCGACCCAAACCGTTATTTAGTGATGCCGAGAGTTATTGCATGCGTTATTATGGTTCCACTTTTGGTTTTGTTCGCAAACGTGATAGCGATATTCGGCGGGTTGGTTGTGGCGGTGGTCGGAGTGGATATTTCGGGCGATACGTTTCTCAACGGATTTCGGAGTTCATTCCAGTTTACCGACTTCACTAACGGCATGATCAAAGCGGTTGTTTTTGGATTGGTCATCGGAATAGTTGGCTGTTACGAGGGGATGAAAGCTCGTGGCGGCGCCGAGGGGGTCGGCCATGCAACAACGACGTCTGTCGTTCTTTCATCGGTAATGATTCTCGTTATGAACTTTGTTTTCGCCGTACTCCTCTTTCGATTGTAGGACAAACAGAGAGATTGCAATGACAAGTGATATACAGGAAAGCCACAACCGTTATATTCAGATAGAAAATGTGTCCAAACGCTTTGGCGCCAATACGGTATTGGATGGAGTCGATTTGACGATCAAGAAGGGGGAGTCGATTGTCATTATCGGCCAATCCGGAACCGGGAAATCGGTACTGTTGAAAAATTTAATCAGGCTGATGTCGCCCGACAGTGGACGAATTCTTTTTGACGGCGTAGACATTGAAACGTTAAAGGGTCCCGATCTGGTTGCATATAGACAACGTTTTGGCATGCTCTTTCAATCATCGGCGCTCTTTGATTCCATGAGTGTCGAGCGAAATGTCGGGCTTGGACTTAGGGAATCAGGCAAGCACTCTGAGGCGGCTATAAAGCTCATTGTCCATGAAAAATTGGAAATGGTCGGGTTGGCTGACACTGGAACAAAGTTTCCGTCTGAGTTGTCGGGCGGAATGTGCAAACGGATTGGATTGGCACGAGCGATAGCCTCCGAGCCGGAAGTCCTGCTCTATGATGAACCGACCACGGGACTTGATCCGATAACAGCCGAAGTGATTAATGATATGATTGTTGACGTGAATACAAAATTGAAGGTTACCTCGATAGCCGTGACCCATGACATGAAATCAGCCCTCAAAATCGCCGATAGAATTGTGTTTCTCTACCAGGGGAAAATTGAGTTCGATGGCTCGCCGCAAGAAGTCAGGAATACCGACAACCCGGCTCTCAAACAATTCGTCTACGGCCGTTCCGATGGACCAATACAGGTGCGATGATGATTGTTGGCAAAAAAGTAAAGATCGCCTACTTCTGCTCGCAGTGTGGAGCGGAGCATTCCAAATGGCAAGGGCAATGCCGTGAGTGCGCCGCATGGAACAGCCTCATAGAAGAGCGCGTGCCGGTCAAACGCAAAGCCGGAGCGGTTGTCGCTCGGGAAACGCAACTGCTCTCGGAAATATCCTTCGACCCGCAATCAGGTTATTTATCAGGCATTGCAGAGTTTGACAGAGTGCTTGGGGGACAACTCTTGCCCGGGATGACAATTCTGCTCGGGGGGGATCCGGGGATAGGTAAATCGACCTTGCTGCTTCAATCCGCTGATGGCTATGCCCGGGCAGGAATTTCTGTCCTCTATGTCACAGGCGAAGAATCACTGCCGCAGATTAGACTTCGCGCCAACCGATTGAATATATCCGGAACTGATATTACCGTTCTGAATGCTACTTCGCTTGAAGAAATAACCGGAGTTCTTTCTGAAAAATCATTTGGTGTTGTTTTGATAGACTCCATCCAAACCATCTCAAGCGGGCAATTTGATTCTCCGCCCGGGACGGTAGCCCAGGTACGAGAGGCAGCCAATCAGCTCATCATGCTGGCCAAATCGACCGGTTTTTCTCTTTTCCTGGTGGGGCATGTAACCAAGGAGGGATTGGTTGCGGGGCCGAAGGTACTGGAGCATATGGTCGACACTGTCATTTATTTTGAAGGTGACCAGACACATTTATACAGAATACTCCGCGCCACAAAAAACCGCTTCGGCTCGGTTTCCGAGATTGGACTTTTCCAAATGCAGGGGGGCGGGTTGGTTGAAGTGAGCAACCCGTCTTCGTTCTTTCTCTCAGGCGATATGAGCCGCCCTCGTACTGGGGCCGTTGTGACCGGAATCTGCGAAGGAAACCGACCGCTTATGGTTGAAGTGCAGGCTTTGGTCACACCGGCAAATTACGGAAATCCCCAGCGTGTCGCTGGCGGCATAGATAACAAAAAACTCGCGCTCCTTCTGGCGATTCTGGACAAGCGATGCGGCTATCCGATGGCCACTAACGATGTCTTCGTTTCAGTCGCGGGAGGACTTCGTATTTCCGAGCCATCGCTCGATCTTGCCGTGATGACGTCGATTGCGTCATCGCTAACCAATAAAACCATCGATCCGAAGATGCTGGTCGTTGGCGAAGTCGGACTGAGCGGCGAGGTTCGCGCTGTGACGCTTATCGAGAAGCGTGTTGCCGAGGCCGCAAAGCTCGGCTTTACATCGGTGGTGCTCCCGCAGAGCAACGTCGAGCAAATAACTGAAACATCGATTGAATTGATTGGTGTGCGGGGAGTCAAATCAGCCCTCGATAGGATATTGACGTAGGCTTATCTCTATTCTCGTGTATATACCTTCTGCATGACTCAAATCTATTTTCCAAAAAGTACAGACCAATCTGCCCGTCGTGGAGAAATGCGAACAGAACATGGAACATTCCAGACTCCGGCCTTCATGCCAGTCGGGACGACATCGGCCGTCAAAGCGCTGACCTGCCTTGACCTTGAGGAATGCGGCGCGGAGATTATTTTGGGCAACACGTATCATCTCTATTTGCGGCCCGGCGCAGATTTGATTCAAAAATTAGGCGGTTTGGCGAAATTTAATTCCTGGCACAAACCAACTCTGACAGACAGCGGGGGGTACCAGGTATTTTCTTTGCGTCATATCTCGAAAATTACCGATGACGGGGTCGAGTTTCAATCTCATCATGACGGCTCGCGGCATCTCTTTACACCGGAAAAAGTGATGGATATTCAACGGGCACTCGGCGCGGATATAATAATGGCATTTGACCAGTGCGTCCCATACCCGTGTGATCACGAGGCGGCTTTGGCTGGCGCGGTGCGTACAACTCAATGGACCAAGCGGGCAATAGAACATCGCAAACAAAACTACCACCACGAATCGCGTCAGAATCTATTCGGCATTGTCCAAGGCTCAGTCTTTGCTGATTTGCGTACTCAATCAGCGGAAGAAATAGTCGCGCTCGACCTGCCGGGATATGCTGTCGGCGGTCTATCGGTAGGTGAATCAAAAGGGGAGATGGAAGAGATGCTCGCGCACACAATTCAGTATTTGCCGAAAGACAAACCGCGTTATCTAATGGGTGTCGGCTATCCCGAGGATATTCTCATGGCTGTTTCGTATGGGATTGATATGTTTGACTGCGTTTTACCAACTCGTAATGCGCGAACCGGATGCGTGTTTACGTCACAGGGGCCGTTGGTATATAGAAACGCCGAGTTTGCCGCCGATGAACGTCCTTTGGATTTAGACTGCGACTGCAAAGTCTGCAAACGATATAGCCGGGCGTATTTGCGGCATCTTTTCAATCAGTCCGAGATTACAGCGATGGTACTCTCGTCGTACCACTCGACCTACTTTTTTCAAAATCTTATGCGTGGAATTCGCGGCGCAATAGAGGTAAATCGGTTCGCTGCGTTCAGGACTGAATTCTTGCAACGGTATACCGCCGCTGACTGACAAGTATGTCTACCGTCTTCGTATTGGAATCAGGTAGCCGAAAGAAAGCGCTATACTGCTGGCGCGGACTTCGGTCGACCGTGTGCCAAGCGAATTTTCATCAGGACGGAAGGATTTAATAAAACTCGGATGCAGTTCAGTGATTCGCATTTCAATGGAGTATCTTGCGAGATAGCGCAATCCAAACACGAGGCGATAGCCAGCTTTCTGGCCGACATCGATGTCTGTAACTTGTTCTGTAGAAAAAAGTGAATCAGAGGTCGAGGCGCGGGGTGAGAAGTGATGAATGGCATAAATCAAACCACCGCCAAGGTAGGCCAGGAGTTCGGTTGTACCGCGGTAATAGAGGCCTTCGAAGGCAAAGGTAATCGTTTGTAGCTTGCCTCTGGGATATAAGGGGGAAATGGCTTCGCCCAGTTTGTACTCCGCAGCCGCGCGGATAACATAAGGATGTCCCAAAAGCAGTTCGTATTTGGTGGAAAGTTCGGGACCCTCAGTTAGGATTCCGTTAGTACCGCTCATTCCGGCTGTGATATGAAAATTGACCGATGCAAGCGTGTCCTGCTCGACTGGATTCAACGGTGCAATCGGCATCAGGAGCCATGAAGTGAGAAGTACTGCTAACATATCTGGTATCTCTTTCTCTTAATTAATATACGTTGGAAATACTATTTCGTTAAAAACAATCTCTGAAAGCGCCCTTTCTCTACTTCTTCTACATTTGCGCGGGCATGCCATATTCCCGTCGCCGGCTTTGTGGTCACTAATCCATTCTTTAGGGACAGGCTGTAATCCTTTGGATCATGTACAGACAAAGGAATACTTTTGGTCGATTTGGTAGTCACCCAAAACAGATTGACAATGAAAGCAGTCCCACTCTATATTATAGGCTTAATTGGAGCGGTGTGAATAATTTCACGACCCAAAAATGAAGCGATAAACTGAATGCAGCATCCGGAAAGTTCAGAGCACTATGAATAAGGCAACTACATACAAAAATTTCATAAATGGCGAATGGGTTGCCTCAAAGTCTGGCGAAACTTTCGAGAACCGGAATCCGGCCAACACCGATGACATTATCGGTCTTTTCCAGTCATCTACACCGGATGATGTAGCTTCGGCCATAAATGCCGCAAGCGATGCCTATCGCTCATGGAGACTTATTCCAGCCCCCAAAAGGGGGGAGATGATCTATCGAGTCGCCGCCCGGCTCTGGGCAAACAAGGAGAAGTTTTCAAACGATATGACCCGCGAAATGGGGAAAGTGCTCCCAGAGACACGAGGCGATGTTCAGGAAGCGATCGACATGACCTACTATATGGCTGGCGAAGGTCGCCGACTGTATGGCATGACGACACCCTCAGAACTGCAAAACAAATTCAATATGACTATCCGCCAGCCGATTGGCGTTTGCTCACTGATTACTCCATGGAATTTCCCGATGGCCATTCCTTCATGGAAAATGATGCCAGCGCTTATCTGCGGTAATACACTTGTGATCAAGCCGGCTTCGGATACCCCAATGTCGGTGGTGAATCTCATCCAAGCCTGTCTCGAAGAAGGGATCCCGCCCGGTGTGGTGAATATGGTGACTGGATCCGGAAGCGCGCTTGGGGATTCGTTCATAGTCGATGACCGGGTCAAAGTCGTTTCGTTCACCGGTTCGACTGCTGTCGGGCAAAAGGTATCAATGGCCTGCGCGCCCAAGTTCAAACATACCTGTCTTGAAATGGGTGGCAAAAATGCCCAGATCGTAATGGATGATGCCGATATGGAATTGGCTCTCGACGGCGCGCTCTGGGGAGCGTTTGGCACAACGGGGCAGCGATGCACAGCGACCAGCAGACTGCTGTTACATGAGAAGATTGCCAAGCAATTTCTGGAAAAATTAGTAGTACGGGCATCGGGACTAAAAGTCGGCAATGGGCTGGAAGAGTCTTCACAAATGGGCCCATGTATAAACAAAGGACAAATGGAAACGGTTCTGAAATATATCGAGATCGGCAAGAACGAAGGCGCAAAGGTTCTTACCGGCGGGCAGCGTTTGATCGGTGGTAATTATGACAAAGGCTACTTTGTCCAGCCGACTATTTTTGGTGATGTCGATAGATCAATGAGGATTTGGAAAGAGGAGATTTTTGGGCCGGTGCTGAGTGTTGCCACATTCCTCAATTTCGACGAGGGGATGACGTTGGCCAATGATACGGTCTATGGTTTATCCGGGTCGCTTTACACAAAAGATGTCAACCGCGCTTATCAGGCAATGCGTGATATACAGACCGGTATTTTCTATATCAATGCGCCGACCATTGGAGCCGAGACGCATCTGCCGTTTGGCGGTATTAAGGATACCGGCAACGGTCACCGAGAGGCCTCGACTGCCGCACTCGATGTTTACAGCGAATGGAAATCAGTCTATGTCGACTTTAGCGGAACAATGCAGCGGGCGCAAATCGATAATCAGTAGTCCGATGGATGAATTTGTAATGGATATAATGGAAATGACCATTGACACTGCCCCTCGCTACCTTGTGTCATATATCTGGCTATCCTCGTCCATCTAACTATCGTTCGTGTCTCCACGAATTGTTTTTGAAATAGGTATAAACACTAAAATTGATACAGGAAACAGTATGGCCAATCGAAGAAAAATGATTATTATGGGTGCCGCAGGACGCGACTTTCATAACTTTAACACACTTTACCGCGACAACAACACCGTTGAAGTAGTCGCTTTCACAGCAACCCAGATTCCGGACATTACCGGACGCAAATACCCGGCTGCGCTTGCTGGTAAACTTTACCCGAAGGGTATTTCCATTTACGATGAGTCAGAATTGCTCTCATTAATTGCGAAGCACGAAGTTGAAGAAGTAGTGTTCTCATATTCCGACGTCTCGCACCAGTACGTCATGGACAAGGCCGCCCATGTAATGGCCGCCGGCGCGCGATTCGCCCTTGAGGGTGGCCGTCCGACGATGATTACATCAAAGAAACCAGTAGTCGCTGTCTGCGCGGTGCGTACCGGAAGCGGGAAATCGCAGACGACGCGTAAAGTTGCGCAGGTTCTGCAATCAATGGGCAAAAAGGTTGTGGCAATTCGCCACCCTATGCCTTACGGTGACCTTACCAAGCAGGTTTGCATGCGCTTTGCGACCATGAAGGATTTGGACAAGTATAATTGCACTATTGAAGAGCGCGAAGAGTTTGAGCCGCATATCGCAAGCGGTGTGACGGTCTATTGCGGAGTCGATTACGAAGTCATTATCCGTGAAGCCGAACGCGAGGCCGATATCATTCTCTGGGACGGCGGCAACAATGATATGCCTTTCTACAAACCGGACTTGCACATCACAGTTGTAGATCCGCACCGGCCGGGGCATGAACTTACCTATTATCCGGGCGAGAATAATCTGCTCATGGCTGATGTCTGTGTTATCAACAAGATAGATTCTGCCACACCTGACAATGTGCAAATCGTTCGAAATAACATTTTAAAATACAACCCGAAGGCAGTCATAATCGAAGCCGCATCCCCGATTTCTGTCGACCGGTCGGAGATGATTCGCGGCAAGCAGGTTCTTGTGGTTGAAGACGGCCCGACTCTCACTCATGGTGAGATGGTCTATGGCGCAGGTGTGGTGGCGGCCAGACGTTTTGGCGCGGCAGGACTTGTTGACCCACGACCATACACCGTCAAATCGATTACTGCCACGTTTGAGAAATATCCTAATATAGGAACGCTCCTACCGGCGATGGGCTACGGAGACAGTCAGATGAAAGACCTTGAAGAAACCATCAACAAAACTAAGTGCGATTTAGTGTTGATTGCGACGCCAATTGATTTGAGCAAGCTCATTAACATCAAGAAGCCGGTATTGAGAGTGTATTATGACCTCCAGGAAATCGGCACACCAAATCTGAACACGGTGCTTGAAAAATTTCTTGGAGGGAATGGATCGCGGAGCAAGAGACAGGCTAAGAAATAAAGGATTTTCGTGGGTGAATTAAAAACCAAACGAAGCCGTATGACACGAAAGAAAACAGCAGTGCTTGCTCTCGGAGGAAATGCGATTTCCCTCCCGGGTCAGGAAGATACCATCACCAATCAGTTTGCCAATACCCGTTCATCGCTGGATGGGATTATTGAACTTGCCCGTGATGGCTATAATCTGCTCATTTCGCACGGAAATGGTCCTCAGGTCGGCAACGCGCTGCTTCGTATCGAACTTTCGCGCGGCAAAGCGCCTATCCTTCCTCTCGGTGTGCTCGTGGCCGATACCGAAGGCGGCATGGGATATATGATAGAACAGTCTCTTCAGAACCGGCTTCGCAGAGAAAATATCGACCGGCCGGTGGTGACAATCATCACCCAGATAATTGTCGATGAACATGATCCGGCTGTTGACAACCCGAGCAAATATATCGGTCAGTTTTACAGCGAATCTGAAGCGCGCGATCTTCAACAGTCCCGCGGTTGGGCGATGAAACAGGACGGAAGCCGCGGCTGGCGCAGGGTGGTGCCATCGCCGATGCCGATCCGTGCGGTCGAAGGCGGCACCATTAAGGCGCTGGTCGAGGATGGCACAATTGTAATTGCAGGAGGCGGGGGGGGAGTACCGGTCTATATCGATGCAAGCGGTAACCTTGAAGGCCTCGATGCCGTCATTGACAAAGACCTCGCATCGGCTGTGCTCGGTCGAGAAATTGGCGCTGAGATATTGTGTATTTTGACTGCGGTTGAAAAAGTCGCGCTCAATTATGGAAAACCAGATCAGAAGGAACTCGACCTCTGTACCCTCGATGAGATTAAGGGCTACTTCGACCAAGGGCATTTTCCGGCCGGATCAATGGGACCCAAAATTAAAGCCGCAATAAAGTTTCTTGAGAGCGGCGGAGAAAGTGTTATCATTACTTCTTTCCAAAACGCCCGCCGCGCCATCAACGGCGAAGCCGGAACCACAATTGTCCCGAACAGACAGACCGTATGATGTGCACTCTCTCTCGCGATACAATAGATAACATCCTTGCCCGCGGACGGGTCTACGAGGTCGGCGGGGCTGTGCGTGACCGTTATTTGAGTAAGGCCAATGCAACAAAAGACCGCGACTATCTTGTAACTGGCGTGCCCTACGATGAACTCACCCGAATACTCAAAGAGCACGGTCGCGTTGATTTGGTTGGGCGGAGTTTTGGGGTTATAAAATTCACCGAGTTTCGGCGCGAGACCGCATACACATTCGATATTTCTCTGCCGAGAAAAGAACACTCAACTGGTATAGGGCATAAAGATTTTGATGTGAATTTTAATCCATCACTGCCAGTTGAAGACGATTTAGCTCGCCGCGATTTTACTATTAATGCTATGGCTCTTGCGCTCGATACCGATGAACTGATCGACCCGTTTGGCGGGATGGTTGATTTAGAAAATAAAATTCTGCGCATGACTTCGCCCCGCTCTTTTGAAGAAGATCCGCTGAGAATGCTTCGCGCGATTCAATTTGCCGCGCGGTTCAATTTCCAAATCGAGGTCGGTACCTTCGAGGCACTTCGTACCCATGCCGCGCTAATCTTATCGGTCTCCGCTGAGCGAATTGCTGACGAATTGACTAAGCTTTTGGTTCAGGCCGAAGCTCCTTCTATTGGTTTTAGACTTATGCGCAACAGTGGGTTGCTACAATATATTCTACCGGAGCTTGAAGCTTGTGTGGGTGTCACACAGCCGGGTGGGTATCACAAATATGATGTCTTCGAGCACACATTGCAGTGTATCGATTCTGCCAAACCGAGCCTTGGTTTACGATTAGCTGCTCTCTTTCATGACATAAATAAGCCTCAAGCGAAACGACTGGTCGATGACGGCTGCACATTCTATGGCCATGAAACGCTCGGCGCGAAAACAGCGCGAAATGTCATGGATCGGCTTCGCTTCTCAAAAGAGTTGAACAAAGAGGTGACAACGCTTGTCGAACGGCATATGTTTACCACCGATGTGAGCGACAAAGGCTTGCGACGACTCGTCAAACGGGTCGGAGTCGACCTGATTTTCGATCTGCTGAACCTGCGTCGCGCCGATGTTGTCGCGCAAGGGATGGGCGGAAAGACCGAAGATGTGGATATTTTCGAGGCCAATATCCGCGCAGAGCTTGCCAAGAAACCGCCGTTCGGATTGGGCGATCTTGCCCTCACAGGAACCGACGTCATGGAGATGTTCGATATCCCTCCCGGCCCGATGGTTGGAAAGATACTCAACTTTCTTCTGGAGAAGGTGCTTGATGAGCCGGAAGAAAATACAAAAGAGATTCTGTCTCGGTACGCGCGAGAATATTTTAGCGAACCACCAAGCAATGACGCTCGAAAAGATATAGAGGAAAAAGATCAATGAAAGTCCATGAGTATCAGGCCAAGGAGCTCTTTGCAGCCGCCGGAATTCCGGTTCCGCTCGGTGAAGTTGCCTTCAATGCCGCCGATGCAACCGCTATAGCAAAACGATTTTATAAACCAGTGATGGTCAAGGCGCAGGTTCATACCGGAGGACGGGGCAAGGCTGGCGGCATCAAATATGCCGAGAATGCCGAATCAGCCCATGTGTTGGCTCAGTCAATTTTGGGAATGGAAATCAACGGCCTTCCGGTGAAGAAAGTGCTTGTAACAGTCGCCGAAGATATTCTCTCCGAGGCCTATATTGGAATCATTCAGGATAGGGCCAGCAAGAAGCCGGTCATCATGGTCTCCGCCGCCGGGGGAATTGATATTGAAGAAGTGGCGGCCAAGACGCCGGAGAAAATCCACAAACTTTATGTCGACCCCAACGAGGGTCTTCGCCCTTACCAAACACGCAACCTTGCCTATAAATTGTATCGCGACATTTTACATGTCCAGCAAGCCGCATCGATCATAAAAAAGCTCTATGATTTGTACTGGCAGACCGATGCCACACTTATTGAAATCAATCCGTTGGTAACAACTCCCGGCGGGAAAGTTATCGCGCTTGATGCCAAACTTGTTATTGACGATAACGCCCTTTACCGCCAGCAGGCGATTGCGGAGATGCGCGATCCAGATGCGGAGGATCCAAGCGAGACCAAAGCGCGAGCAGCGGATTTATCTTTTGTGAAGCTCGATGGAAATATCGGCTGTATGGTCAACGGCGCGGGATTGGCGATGGCGACGATGGACCTTATCAAACGCTATGGGGGCGAACCGGCGAATTTTCTGGATATCGGCGGGTCATCCAATCCAAAAAAAGTCGTGTCTGCAATGCAGATTATTTTATCCGACCCGAAAGTGAAAGCAATTCTTATAAATATATTCGGCGGCATAACCCGCTGTGATGATGTCGCTCGCGGACTCATTACGGCTTATGAGGAACTCAAACCGCAGTTGCCGATTGTGGTGAGACTCACCGGGACGAACGAAGCCGAAGCACGCAAGATTTTATCTTCGGTCAATCTCACTACTGCCCAGACGCTCGACGAAGGCGTCAAGAAAACGATTGAACTCGCTGGAGTGGCGGCATGAACTTTATGTATACTGAAAGCGAAGGCTACTGAACGACATGGCTATATTTATCGATAAAAGTACCCGGTTGCTTGTACAGGGGATAACAGGCCGCGATGGCTCATTCCACGCCGAGCAGATGAAAAAATATGGTACGAATGTAGTTGGAGGCGTGACGCCCGGCAAAGGCGGATCGTCGGTAGCCGGCATTCCGGTTTTTAACACAATGGAGGAAGCGGTAGCCAAAACCAAAGCAAACACTTCGGTCATCTATGTTCCGCCGCCGTTCGCAGTCGATGCTATTTATGAGGCTGTCGATTCGTCGATCTCACTTGTTGTCTGCATTACCGAAGGCATTCCGGCAAATGACATGATGAAAGTCGTGCCGTATGTAAAGAAACATGGGTCGCGGCTTATCGGTGGCAACTGTCCCGGACTTATCACACCCGGCCAGTGCAAAGTCGGAATTCTACCCGGGAATATTGTCAAGGCTGGCGGGGTGGGACTTGTGTCGCGCTCGGGAACGCTCACCTACGAAGCGCTATGGGCGCTAACCCAGGCCGGTATGGGGCAATCGACCTGTATCGGTATCGGAGGCGATCCGGTAAACGGCACGGGCTTCATTGATTGTCTGAAAGCTTTCGAAGCCGATCCCGCTACCAAATCCGTGGTCCTCATTGGAGAAATCGGCGGTTCCGAAGAGGAAGAGGCCGCAGAGTTTATCCGTAAACATATGTCAAAACCGGTTGTGTCATTTATCGCCGGTCAAACGGCTCCGCCCGGAAAACGAATGGGGCATGCCGGCGCGATTATCGCTGGCGGAAGCGGAACGGCAAAAGAGAAAATCGAAGCGCTCAATAAAGTAGGCGTACCAGTCGCCGGATCACCGACCGAGATTCCATCACTGCTTAAAGACCGAATAAGAACTTTTAATTCAAATAAATCCCGTTCAATGAAATCGGCTGTTGTTAAGAAGGCAAAACCTGCGGCGAAGAAGTCAAAAGAGATAACCACGAAATTAAAAGGCTCCAATTCAAAATCGATGTTATCCTCCCGAACTGTGACGAAACAAAAGCCTGTTTCGAAGACTGTGACCAAGAAAAGTAAACCAGCCAAGCGAGACGTCAAGAGACAAAAGAAGAAATAATTCTATCATACATAGAGAGTCTATTACATGAGCAAAACACTGTTAATTGTAAAACCTGATGCCACCGAGCGCAACCTTATCGGGCATGTTCTCAATCGTCTCGAAAAAGCCCGTTTCAAAGTTACAGAGATGAAAATGATACGGCTCACCCCAAGTCAGGCGCGTACATTCTATGCCGTCCATGAAGGCAAACCGTTTCTCGGCGGGCTTGTTGCGTTCATGACCTCAGGGCCGGTAGTTCCGATGGCTTTGGAGAAAGAAAACGCAGTCGAGGACCTTCGCGCGCTCATCGGCGCGACTAATCCCGCCAAAGCCGCTTGCGGGACACTTCGTCAGGAGATAGGTGTCGATATTGAGAAGAATTCAGTCCATGCCTCCGACTCAGACGACAACGCTAAAAAGGAAATAGCTTTCTTCTTTTCCTGATTCTGAAACAGAGTATAAACAAATTTCGAATAGTCTTGAGGAGATAGTGTGAATAAGAAAATTGCCGTTATCGGCGCGGGGAATGTCGGCGCGAGTTGCGCTATGTATCTTGCCGAAGCCAATTTTGCCGACATTGTCATGGTCGATATTGCCGAGGGTGTACCTCAAGGAAAGGCGCTTGATCTGACTCAGGCCGGACCTGTGCGCGGATACAATGCGACCGTGACCGGCACAAATAATTATGCCGATATAGTGGGGGTCTCGATTGTCATAGTGACCGCCGGTTTTCCTCGGAAGCCGGGCATGACGCGCGAAGATTTGTTGACGATGAATGCCGACATTGTCGGATCGGTTGCAAAGAATATCAAGCAATATGCGCCCGATAGTTTTGTTATAATCGTTTCAAATCCGCTTGATCTGATGACCTATCATGCTTTTAAGGTGACCGGGTTTCCTTCCAATCGAGTTATGGGGCAGGCCGGTGTCCTGGACTCGATTCGTTTCCGCGCCTTTGTGGCGATGGAACTCGGGGTGGCGATGACCGACACCCAAACACTTGTGCTCGGCGGCCACGGGGACACCATGGTCCCGCTTCCGCGCTATTCGACGGTTTCCGGGATACCAATTGCCGAGTTGATTCCGGCTGAGAGAATTAAAGCCATCTGCGACCGCGCTACCGATGGAGGGGGTGAAATTGGCCGGCTGCTCAAAACTGGGTCGGCGTTTTATGCGCCAGCGGCGGCATCGGTAGATATGTGCAAAGCTATTTTCAGTGATGAGAAACGGGTTGTCTGCGTGTCCGCTCATCTGACCGGACAATACGGAATAAATAATATATACATCGGCGTACCCGTAGTCCTCGGCGCAAGGGGAATCGAAAAAATTATCGAATTGAGCCTGACTGCGGATGAGCAGGCGGCTTTAAAGAAGTCAGCGGACACTTATACGGAACAGTTGAAGATTCTCAAGTACTAATAATCTTGCAGGCAAAATTGACGTCCGCCATTGAAGCCCGTCGATGCTGGCAAGGGAGATACACGTAGATGGAATTTCTCACACTTCTCGCGGTGACCCTGCTTATTGCAATTGCCGTATCGAGTTCGGTCATCTTCTTTTTTCGCAAGCCGGTTGATACTATCTTTGCGCGAATCATTGGCGAAGATATTTCGATTGCCTGGCGGAAGTTTCTGACGTTTGCGCTGTTTGTTGTCGGCGTGTCATCGGGCGTCAAAATATGGAAACTCGAAGATTTTATACGTCCTGAGCAGGAGGACTGGCACAGACCGGTGTTGAATGCCGAATATTGGGGGTTAGAAATCTATCGGACGATAATCGACACTCTTGGCGGTATGGCCTGGGCGCTTCTCATCTTTTTTGTTGTCGCCCTGATAGCGTTTGTTATTGTTCGCCGGAAAGAACCATCGGCCTAACAAACGAACAAAATGATTCCGCCGTTGTTTAAGCAGGACGACTGACTCTAATAGCTCTTGAGGAGACCCTTTATGCGATTCCATCTTCGAATGTTCACCACAATAGCGCTTTTGTGTTTTGTGTCTGTTGCTGACATCTCAGCAGTGACCCGGGTCGCCCGGGCCTTTAATTTAGTCGAGTTCAGCGGCGGGTACATGCAACCGACAGGCAGATATGGCCGCCTCGGGATTATTGACTTTGCTGATGTGACCGACCGCCGGGTAAGGCTCGATGCCGATAAGGTTTTTGATCCTTCGTTTACATTCAACTTCTCATTCGGCAAGCTTTTGGGCGACCGGCTGCTGACCTCAGTTGGCTTTCGCTATACCAAAGTCAATACCCTCGACACATTTTATGTAACTGGTCCCGATGTTGGCGACTCAGTGATTTACTCTTATTTAGTCGGTACGCCGTCATTTAATCAATACGACCTTACCTTCGACATTAATTATTTTCTACTTTCACCAGTCCAATCGGTCTTTGCTCCATATATAGGGGCGGGGGTGGATTTTGGCCTGTTAGCGCAAACACTCAAAGGATTCGAGTCCGAGTCAGATGCAAATCTTGGATTGACATTTAACTTCGGGGCAGATATAAAAGTATGGGAAGATCCAAACACGGGGAATTTTCTCGCGCTGTCGTCTATTAATGAGTGGCATTTCGCCGGACTTAACGACCACCCAAAATTTCTTAATATTGGCGGCGGTATACGGTACTATTTCAGACCGTAGATATTGGAGACGCGGAATATTAACACGCTCAAGCTAACATTTTCTCTGTTCGCACTCGCTCTTACCTCATGCGGGGGGGACGACCCGAAACCTCCGCCTAATGGGTCTACCGGGCCAACCCAGATAGTTGCGGTAAATGGGACTGTGTACAAGGCCGTTATGGGCGGATCAGGTATTACGCCGGAGTTGAAGTTTGCCGCTCAAAATGCCAGCAACGCAAACTTTCCCGATCAGTGGCTCTTTTTTTTACTAATTGAAGGGGATGGCACACTTACGGCTGATTCTCTCAGGACTGATTCGTCTGGCACGGCAACATTGGGCTATAGCTTTGACGGCGTTCTTGGGCATGCGGTAATCCGTAGTATTCTCAGAAATAAAGATACTATCAATGTCCGGCTCAGGGCGAACATACTTATCACTGGAGTCAATGGTCAAGGGCAATATGTGCTTTTCACCGACCTCTATCGGGATGTGAAAGCATTCAATGGTCCTCCAGCCTCCGATGACGAACATCCCACCCAATACATTCAGTTCGCAAATTACGAAGCGGCTTTGGGGATTGTTGTTATCATTACCGATGCTAATCAAAATATAAAGGCCGACGATGACGAACCGGTTCAGGGTGTTATTGTCAACACAGTGTACACCGGAAAACTCGAGGACTCAGTTGGAATCGGATCTGGTTATACCACGATGATAAATGCGCTTGGCCAGCCAGATACTACCTACGTGGACAATTCACCGCCGCCGGCACGGGTATTTGAGTATGACAACCGCGGTTTGACCATCTATGCCCGTCCGGCCGACAGCGTCATTTTTGAAATGCATCTGGTTGAGAATGTTGCCGCGCCATCCCCTGAATTCAAGAAAAGTTCGTTCAAGCCGGGCCGAGGGCGAGGTTTGAATCATAGCTATCATCCCCAGCCTTAGTTATAAATATTCCTGTCGGTCCGCCGCGGCGGATGCCCGACACTCTGATTGAACAGGTTTCTATGCAGCCCACCCAACGGGTGGGTTTTTATATGACGATATCTGACAGCACTAATTTAATTCCAGACTATTTATGAGCGGATCATACCTCCACACTGCTTGCGGTGGGTTCTAATATGTGGTGCAGTCCGAAGATGGCCTGCACGTCTATTTACCCTGGATTCCGGCCTGCACCGGAATGACATTGTGAAGGCAATGACACTGATGGGGGGATGCCTGTGGTGTCGGTCCGCCGCGGCGGACCGACACTCTGATTGAACAGTCAGGGCGAGAGCGCCTGAAGTCATAGAGATCTAAAAAAAGGCAAAAAAAGAAGTCTCGCTACTCTTTTAGCGAGACCGGTGAATCTGTTGGGTTTTATCTAGTCAAAGACCCCAACCAAATTTGTCGAGGCGGCGACTAAATATCAGTCACCTCACTAAAGTCTTCAATTGTACGAATAAGACCACCTCCTTTCGTGTGTTGTACACTAAACAACACAAGCGGGTAAAAGTTCAACAAAAAAATGCACTAATCGCAATTTCTTTGATTTTTTTGCTTAAGGCCAATTCTTCTAAGAACTTCCATAAATCTTGACAGTAGAATTCCGCCAAAGTATATTCACGCCCTGAAAACTCAATCCCAAGGCTCTGAAAGGAACCAGATGTTTAAAAAAGTAACAATCCCCACTATGGCTGTTTTTTGTCTAAGTGTCGTGATGACGGCTTGTGCCTCGGATACAGCGCAAAAAGGATCCACCATAACCACGAACACCACCACAAAAACGGCGACAACGCCGGCAAAAGCGGAGACAGGCACTATGACAGACTCTCTGGCGGATAAACGCCACGCAATTCGTACCCCCAAAAACAACCTCGTAACGCTCGAAACCAATTTCGGCTCCATGACCGTCGAACTCTACCGCGACCTCGCCCCGAATCATGCTGACTCGTTTCTCGCGCGAACCCTCGATGGCTTTTATGACAGCACAATCTTCCATAGAATCATGCCTAATTTCATGATTCAGGGCGGCGACCCTCTTGGCAACGGAACAGGCGGGGCGGGCTATAATTTGAATGCCGAGTTCTCACAAGAGCCGCATCTTGAAGGAACGCTTTCGGCCGCTCGTTCTTCGGACCCAAATTCTGCCTCGAGTCAGTTCTATATTTGCTTGACCAGCACCCCCTTCCTGGATGGGAAATACACCGTCTTTGGGCATCTCATCAAAGGATACGATGTTCTTCACAAGATTGAGAAGGTCGAAACCGTTGTCGGAAATGGCGGTGAGAAATCCAAACCGGTCGAAAAGGTAATGATTATTCGGGCCTACGCTTCAGATGCCGAAGGGGAACCAGTCAAGAAGTAAGCGTTTCGTAATTTTTCGAAACTGCTGATATAACCGAAATGAGAAAGGCGGTGCGGAAACCGTGCCGCCTTTACTATTATTCGCAACAATGCCCGAAAGAGTGGAACCGAGCTTTAATACTGTCGTTTAACGAATTATGAATCCACGCAAAATAGTTGTCCTCGGCTCAACCGGTTCAATCGGAAAATCGGCGCTTGAAGTGATCTCGGCCCATCCGGGCAGATTTATCGTGCGCGCTCTTGCGGCATACTCGAATGCCGAAATGATAGTCGAGCAGTACCGCGTATTCCGCCCTGAATATCTCTGTCTGGTCGACCCCATCGCGACAAAAAAAGTATCGTCTGCTCTCAAAGATGAACCGGTTCGTGTGCTCTCTGGCGAAGACGATCTGGTTGGGTTAGCATCGCTTGAGGATGTAGACATTGTCCTCAACGCAATTGTCGGCTCGGCAGGGCTAAAAGCCTCGCTCGCGACAGTCTCGTCCGGCCGAATGCTTGCACTGGCGAACAAGGAATCTCTGGTGGCAGGCGGCCCGCTCTTTGGGCCTATACTTGAAAAGACAAAAGCGCAGATACTTCCCATCGATTCCGAGCATTCGGCAATCTGGCAGGCTCTTCGGGGAAATGATATCGCGAGTGTGAAAAGGCTGGTGCTGACATCATCAGGCGGGCCATTCCGCACATTGGCCGCAGACCAGTTCGAAGACATTACTGTCGAAGAAGCGCTCTCGCATCCGACATGGAAGATGGGACCAAAAATAACAATCGATTCCGCCACTTTGGCAAACAAGGGACTTGAGGTCATCGAAGCCGTGAATTTGTTCTCGATCCCGGTTGAAAAAGTTATTATTGCTATCCACCCGCAATCAATCGTTCATTCCATGGTTGAGTTTATTGATTCATCGGTTATGGCCCAAATGTCAATTCCGGATATGCGCCTGCCGATAACGTACGCGCTTTTTTGGCCTGAGCGGGTTGTTTCTGACTACGGTACAATGAATTGGGAGAAGAGTTTGTCGCTTACATTTGAGCCGCCGGATTATAAACGCTTTCCTGCGGCGGCTATGGGAATCGAGGCGGCGCGAGTAGGGGGGACGGCCCCGGCTATTTACAGCGCGGCCAATGAGACAGCAGTTGCGGCATTTTTGGAGCGTTCAATCAAATTCACCGAAATTGCAGAAACGATTCAGCGAACAGTTGATAAAATAGTTGTGGTAAGTAATCCAAATCTTGAGGATATTCTCGAAGCGGATCGTATAGCACGAGAGACGGCACGACAGGCAGTGGAGAAAGTTATATGGTAACGGCATTGGCATTTATTTTTGTTCTTGGTATTCTCGTATTCATTCATGAGCTCGGGCATTTCCTTGTTGCTAAAAGAATTGGGATTCGGGTAGAGAAGTTCTCGCTTGGATTCCCGCCCAATATCGTCTCAAAGAAAGTCGGCGAGACCACCTACTGTATAGGTATCATTCCGCTCGGCGGGTTTGTAAAAATGGCCGGAGAAAGCCCCGAGGAAGAAGCCACCGGCGCAAATGACGAGTTTATGTCGAAAACCGTCGGGCAACGTGCGGCAGTAATTATTGCCGGGCCGTTCATGAATTATCTCCTGGCAATTGTTCTCATGATCGGCATTTTCTATTTCGGCGGCAAACCTATCTTTGATCCCGAGCGGGTTCTTGTCGGCGAAGTCGTCAAAGACGGACCTGCCGCAGGAGCGGGACTTGTGGAAGGCGACGAAATAATTGCCATCGACGACAAACCTGTCAATAATTTTGATTCGATGCGGGTTCTGGTCAACGCCAAAGTTGCTGAACCGGTTCAGATTACATGGCTCCGAAATAGCGACACCCTGTCCAAATCGATTGTAACAAAAATAGATCCCCAGCCGAATATGCAAGGCGGCGTCGATTCTGTAGGCATTATTGGCGTTTCACAGAAAATTGTACGATATGAAAGCTACGGGCTGGCAACATCAGTGTCTGAAGGTTTTGCTACGGCACATGTAATTGTCTGGGAGACCTTAAAATTTATAAAGAAACTTGTCTCGGGTGATGTCTCGCCCAACATGATAGGCGGCCCGGTTTTCATTGCCCAGCAGTCAGGCAAAGAGGCCAAAAAAGGGGCGTCTAGTCTCTTCTTTTTCATGGCTCTTCTCTCTGTAAATCTGGCTGTGCTGAATGTTCTTCCCATTCCGGTCCTCGATGGCGGCCATCTTGTATTTTTAGGTATCGAAGCAATCAAAGGCTCGCCGCTTTCTATGAAGGCCAGAGGGTTGGCTCAACAAATCGGCATGGTTGTTCTGCTTGGGCTTATCGTGATTGTCACGTATAATGACATAAAGCGTTTTCTGACGGGCATGTGATTCACCTGACGAGCTTAGAGCAAGAGCCCAAAAACAACGGGAAACAATTCCGGCCTTGGCTGGTATAACTGAAAGGTAATTCATGAAAAGTGTCAAAACGGAAACTGCCAGTACTCGACCAACAACCCGCAAACCGGGTACGGCAGAGTCGGTTTGGGACAATATCAAACAAATCGTTATCGCAGTTATTTTGGCTCTTCTCATCAAGACGTCGGTAGTTGAAGCCTATAAAATCCCGACCGCGTCTATGGAAGACACCCTGCTCGTCGGCGATTTCCTCCTCGCAAACAAATTTATTTATGGCGCACAAGTTCCGCTTGTTGATTGGCGTCTGCCCGCCCTTCGCAATCCTGTGCCCGGGGACGTTGTTATCTTTATTTTCCCCGGCGATGGTGTGACCAAATATATCAAACGCTGTGTCGCAGTCGGCGGTGATACCGTAGAAGTCCGCGACAAAGAATTATTTGTGAATGGAGCCCGTTTCACCGATCCGGAACATGCGAAGTTTATCGATGTCAATATTGACGGCAGCGCGATTATCCAAGGACGTCGGATGGGCAATGAAAACAGCCGGGATAATTTTGGGCCGTATGTTGTGCCGCCAAAGCATTATTTTATGATGGGGGATAATCGGGATAACTCGTATGACTCAAGATACTGGCGGGCGGTTCCGCAGGCGAACATTCTGGGCGAAGCGATGGTCATCCACTGGTCTTGGAACGAGGACGCCAAGCCCTCGCCCGGAGTCTCGGTGTCTGATCCGTTATCTGTGCCGCGGCTTTTTGTGTTTAATGTCATTCACTTTTTTGAAAAAGTACGCTGGGAAAGGATATTCGAGCCCATCAACTGACCTGCCTTGATGCATCATAAAGCGATTCCTTTTGAAGTGTTTTAACAAGAAATTATGTCATGTACTATAAAACATATTCCCACCGAAATGTAATCATCAACTCTGAGGAGATATAGTTGTGAAATCACTTATTGCCGCAGTTAGTATCAGCTTTTTGGCCGCATCGGGGTTTGCCGGCCCGAAGGTGAAAATCACGGATGATACGATTAATTTTGGCAAAACTCCGCAGCAGTCGGTGCTGACCCATGCCTTTTGGATAAAATCTGTCGGTGACGAAGCTCTTCATATAAAAGAAGTTGTCCCCGGCTGCGGTTGTACCAAAGCCCTTTTGACCGATTCATTGATTGCCCCGGGGGATAGCGCCCGACTGCAGATTAATTTCTCAACCGGCCGCATGAACGGGATGGTGGCCAAGCGTCCCTATATCACAACCAACGCGTCTGAGGAAAAACAGTTTCTCAAAATCTACGCGGAAATGCTCGTTGATTCAGTTGCCACCAAGCCGATACAACTGGCGCCATTGACGCTCGATGTCTCGCAATTCAATGAAAAGCCGCGACGGAGGGGAACATTTAAGATAACAAATACATCGTCTCAAGACCTGACTTTGTCTGTGGTCGATTCATCTTTCAAAAGCTTTACTGTCAAGCTTCCTTCGGTTATCAAGGCCGGTGCGACTGTGGATGGAATTGTGACTGTCCGCAAGGAAAATATTGAGACGGAATTCAAAGAATCCCTGACCATTGCCACAAATGATACGGAAAGCTCACGTTTCACACTGCCCGTCACACGACTATATAAGGTTAAACCTACTGGCGGGACTCCACTGGGACAGAAGTAGCAACACAGAACAAAGCATTTGAACCTCAAGAGCGGTTGTTGCCTGAGCGGCAAGCCGCTCTTTTTTTATTGTCATTTTTACTCAAGGAAGCTTTTCTTTAGATAATGTACCGATTGAGAGCAGATAATTTGAGCAAGCGTTTTGGAGTACGAAAAGTGTTCCAGGATATTTCCTTCGAGCTTACGACCGGACAAGTCTTCATCATCACCGGACCAAACGGCTCCGGCAAAACTACCCTTCTCATGACACTCCTTCGTCAATTCCGCCCGGCTACAGGAACGGTCACTTTCAGTTCAGACGACAATATCTTAGCCGATGAGGAACTTCGAGCCCAGACGGCACTCGTCGCCCCCTACCTTAGTCTCTATGACGCGCTTACCGCTGAGGAGAATTTAAACTTTTTCATAACAGTGTCGGGCGGTCGAGTCGAGGGTCAGGAAATTAATCGGGTTCTGAATCAGGTCGGACTTGAAGGAAGAGGTTCTGATCTGGTCGGCGAGTACTCTTCTGGCATGAAACAGCGGCTCAAATTCGCCATCGCTTTGTTGCGCAAACCAGGCTTCCTGTTTCTGGACGAGCCCACTTCGAACCTCGACGCCAGCGGCAAAGAGATGGTCTATCGAATAATCGAACAGAGTAAGCAGACACGAATTGTCGTGATTGCTTCAAATGAACAAGAGGACGAACGTGCCGCCACAAAACAAATCCGGCTTACTTAGCCGGGCTTTCAGCATTTTCGCAAAAGATGTGCGGCTCGAATTGCGGTCACGTTCTGCTCTGAGCACAATTCTCATGTTCGGCGTGACAACGTTGGTTGTGGTGTCGTTTTCGGTGGGTCAGGCGGAACTTCCGCCCAAATTACTCGCGGCACTTTATTGGATAATTCTTTTCTTCTCTTGTATCGCCGGGATGTCACAGTCCTTTGTGCGTGAGGAAGAAGCTGGCACCGCGCTAGGCTTAAGGCTGGTGGCCGACCCGCTTGCCGTGTATCTTGGTAAACTCAGTTTTAATCTTTTGCTTATGACCACAATAGGTTTTGTGGTTACTCCGCTATTTTTCATCTTCACAGATGCCTCGACTGGCAATCCCGGACTCTTAGTTCTCATATTGCTCGCTGGAATCTTGGCGTTGTGCGCGGCGACGACGCTTGTGGCCGCTATCATCGCACGAGCCGCAACTCGCGGAGCCCTTTTTGCGGTAATTGCATTTCCTCTACTTATCGTGCCTCTTTGGGCATTGGTTGCCTCGACGGGGAAGATCCTTGACAATCAAGGCTTCGCCTTTGTAGCCGGTGAACTGCAGGTATTGTTCTCTTTCATAGTTGTAATGGTCACTTCATCAATCATGCTGTTCAGGTTCGTCTGGCAGGAATGAATTTCATTGTAGTATTGCTTGAACTGGTTATATTTCGGCATGTATACTCATGCGGTTTTCTTGGCCATTTGCCCAATTTAAGGAACATCTAACTCCAGGAATTAATTATAATGGATGATAACTATGTAGCTCTTGTTGTAACCCTGGTTATCTGGTTTGGCTTATTTGCATTTGTGTGGCGACTTGATAAACAGGTAAAGCGCTTGGAGAAAAAGAAAGACTAACTCCCTGGTTGATCGACGAACCCGACATGTCCTTGTTAGGGGTATCTCAGATCGACATCCGACCGCTATAAAATATTTCCCTCTCCGTCTTTGACCGACTGATCAATATGGAAAAACTTACTCGCCGTCCCGTTTCCATTATTTATTTACTCACTTGTCTATTGATGACTGCGTCACAAACTTTCCCCGAAGCTATCCCATTTAGCTATGCGCGGGGACTTGTCGAAGTCGATGTCATCCTCAACGGTCTGGTGACGGGCCGCTTTGGTCTTGATACCGGAGCCGACCAGCTCTATATCGACAAAGGTTTTGCGGAGAGAAATAATCTTCCGTACTTCGATTCTCCAACGCCTCGTACAATAGTCTCAGTTGCGGGACGAACCTCGGCCTCCCCAATGGAAATCCAGTCTTTGGACATCGGCAGTGAACGACTCATCGACCTTTCAGCCCTTGCGATTGATATTGACGCCCTTGCGAATGTTAGCGATGGAGACCACCCCGATGGTTTGATCGGGTATGACCTCTTGAGAAAATATTGCATAACGGTTGATTACACCCAGAACACTATTGCCCTCCACATGGGCAAACCGTCGTTTACCCATGACTCGCGTCATACAGCAATTCCGTTCACAGAACACAATCATCTTATTCTTGTGGATGTCCGGCTCAATGATTCTTGCTCCGGCAAGATGATGGTCGACCTCTGTTCATCATATACCCTCATCTCACCTGAGACAGCGATTAAATTGGGCTTAAAAAATGACGACGAATCTCTGCAGTCAGTTTCATCAATCTCGCTTGGCAAGAATGCCGCTTCGACCGATGTGCCTGTCGTCGTGTCAGATCTCAAAAACTTCCAATCGTCACACCTCAAACTTGCCGGAATCCTTGGCGCGTCGTTTCTTAAAGGGCATGTGGTCACCATCGATTGCGTCGGCAAGACCATTTACGTCCATCATTAAGTTATTTGCGGACTAAAATCCGCTTGACTTAATCTTCGATCTCCCGCAATTTCATTTCAACATATTTCGGTGCCGTCCATTCTGGACGGATAATAGGGAAGACGGTGTGAATCCGTCACAGCCCCGCTACTGTATAGGCTTACTCAGGGAGCATTATGTCACTTGCCATAGCGGCAGGGAAGGCGCTCGTTGAGGTTTGACGCCCAAGTCAGGAAACCTGCCGGGATCAATAACTCTCACTCGATGCCGACAGCGCGGGCTGTTTGACATGCGACCAGATTTGCGTCGTCGGCCTCTCAATGGAGGTCATCATGCGGCGCATTTTATTCTTAGCGTCATTTGTCCTGCTCCAAAGCGCTCAGGGATCTTTGGCGGACACGACAGGAGTGGATTCAACGAATCCACGACCACTTTCTGATTCCATAATAGTCACAGCAAACCGCTTCGGTCGACCGCCCGAGAAATCCCTCTGGCCTGTTACTTCCGTAAGTGAGGGACATCTTGCCAGACATTCGGATTTGGCTCCGGCTCTCGATGGAATAGGCGGGATTGATATCCGTCAAACGAGCGGATTCGGCTCGGTGTCCACGCTTTCAAGTTGGGGGACATTCAATCGGCATCTGCTTTTGCTCTATGATGGACGAGTGGTTAAAGACTATTCACTGGGAGGCTTCAATCTCTCGGATTTTAGCAGCGAGGAGTTCGGGCGTATAGAACTGCTCAAAGGGCCGCAGTCGGCATTTTATGGCGCGGACGCCATAGGCGGAGTGGTGCATCTTATTCCCAAAAGCGCGCTGGTTGATCGCTTTGAGTTAAGTGGCGGGTTAGGCAGTTTTGGTCTGCGAAATTATCGGATTGATGCCGCGAAACGGCTTGGCGTTGTCGGTGTAAGCGCTTTCGGAGAATATTCTTTGGCCGACAACAGCAGGCCGAACTCAGGGGTCCAGAGAAAAATTGCCGGACTACGGACAGAGTATCTCTCACACAATGGTCATCACCAAATGTCTTTCGCTGCGCGATATTTCCAAGACAGCCTGGGCACACCGGGGCCGGTGCCTGACATAGCTTTTATCCCGATCTACGGAAGCCGCGAGGCAAGCAGTTTATTCGATCATCAGATAAACGAACACGGCTCGACCGATATTCATTACCGCTATTCCAATCCCGCAATTGGCGAGGCGCAGATTGATTTGTTCTGGGAGAAGAAGCGGTTGGATTTCCGGTCTTTATACAATTATTCGTACAGCTATGAAACGCCTGAACCGGGGGATAGCGCCTTTGATACCGATTCGGCAGATGTTCGCGGATTGAGTTTGTATGACAAACTATCG
Organism: Candidatus Zixiibacteriota bacterium; assembly: GCA_034439475.1. Taxonomy (NCBI): domain Bacteria; kingdom Pseudomonadati; phylum Candidatus Zixiibacteriota; species Candidatus Zixiibacteriota bacterium. The sequence goes on along the minus strand of JAWXAN010000060.1, from coordinate 2,421 downwards.
TCCGGCTTCAGCGCTCGAGCGGCGCGGCAATTCAACAATCTGTCGCTTGCCCTTGGTACCGATTGGCTCTCGGGTTCGCTCGCCGCCACAAGCGAGAACGCTACACTCACGACAACAACATCGCGGCCATTGTCGGATTTCAATCCGTACGTATTTGAGACGTATCAGTTTTGGTCAAAAAGTCAGGATCAATTTGACCTCTGGGGAAGCGGCAGCTATGAGTTACGGGATGATATTACCCTGGACCTGAGCGGGCGGGGTCAGTTTGTCGACGGACGCCGTCCCCAGCCATCGTATAATGCCGGCTTGATCTATACCGTCACAAAAGGACTCTTCCTCAAAGCGGCTCATGGATATGCTTTTCGACTGCCGAGCATCGCCGATCAGTTTGTTGATGATGCCTATACAGCCGGCAATAGCGGACTGCAAGCGGAAGTCTCGCACACCACGATTTTGACATTCGACAATGAATTGCTGGATCCATCACTGCGGATATCGACGACGGGGTTTTATCAAGCGATCCAATCATTGATACAATACAGCTATGACCCGCTGATATTCCGTTCTGTCCCCCTCAACGTAGACCGTTTCCGCTCCTCGGGGATAGACCTGTCAGTGAGATGGACTCCAAATAAACGAACTGAAATAAATGCCGGCGGAGTTTTCCAGACGGCTGAACAGACCGTGAAAAACGAAACTGGCTATCAAAAGGCTAATTATGTGCCGGATGTAAAGTGGAAGCTCGGTGTCAGTAATGTGATTACTGAACTTTTGAATGTCAATGCTGATTTGACATACACCGATGAAAGATCGATCAGGCTCTTCGACGGCTCTCATAAATATATTCAGGACGTGTATGAACTTGGCGCCTCCATTAATCTAACTATACATAATAAAGTTTGCTTTGATATTTCCGGAGATGATCTTACTGACAAAAAACGGCCCGATCAATTCGGCTACGTTTTATCCGATGGAGATTATCCCACACCGGGACGGAGATTTCTTGTCAGGATGCGCTATACGCTATTTTAGGTTTATCAGAAAACAATTCTCCATGACCGGATAAACAGGGAAGATTGAGATATATCTTCCTTTTTTTAATGCATTCTGACCATTGTTGTCATATATTACCCGTGTTAAAAATACTTTACATTGTTTACATTTACCCAAATGGTTGTGACGTGAGATTTAATTATGAGCGCTTTCTCTTTTGACTATACTATAGATGTCGACGCCGACAAAGCTGTCGTGTACGTAAAAATATTCGGCATGTGGAAGGCTGAAACGGCCCGGGCCTATCACGAAGAATTTAAGTCGTCCAGCCTGGAACTTATTAATCGTCCCTGGGCAAAAGTCGTTGATTTAAGCAACTGGAAGACGTCGTACGATGAGGTTACCGGTATCATTGGCAAACACATGATCTGGTCGCAGGAAAACAATTGTCAGATGTCCCTCTATGTACTGAACAACACAAGCACGTTCAGGCAGCTCAATGAGATGTTTCGAAAGGGCCGTACCCAAGAAGTCTCCAACACGTTTAGAACTTTTGCCGAAGCCGTGGCCTATCTCAAGGCAAATTGGTTACCTGAGGTGAAGACTCCTTGATGCCAGGTGGGATGAGCGCTGTGACTTTTGAAGTCCGCCTGTGCCTGCCAGCGAGTGGATGATTTTCTTCTCTGTCGTTGCGGGGAGTCTGTGGCAGGGCGGGCCCGTCCGCGAACCCGCCGAAAAGATTTCCACCGTCGGCGGAGCGGGATACCACCGTGCAGTCAGGCGCCCCCGCCTGACTGTCTTCTTTTCTGTTCCGTCGGGTCTTGGTCACTTCGAGCGAAAAGCGAGGAGTGAGCACTGAGGCTTCCGAAGTTCGCCTGTCGTGGATAATCTGATGGTCACTTGGTGCGGGCCCCGAACGAAAGAAGAAGACGTCAGGACCCAAAGGGTCACTGACCTACGAATATCGGATAACCCGTCACAATGTCATTCCAGTCCGCCGAAGGCGGAAGCCTGACTGTCTTCTTTGTGTCGGGCGAGGGATAGCATCCCCAGCATGGGGCGCCCGACACCACACTAACAATATTTGGTAGGTCAGTCCCGCCGCGGCGGACTGACGTCCGATATTCGCCAAGATAAAGATCACACCGCAAGCAGTGTGGTACAAGATTAGACGCCAGACACCACATAATCATTCCCGTCACAATGTCAATCCCTCACAATGTCATCCCAGCGCACGCTGGGAACCATCTTCGTCTTCGTGCAGGCCGTCCGCTGTGGCGGATTCGAAAATCTCTGGCCTGCACCACATATTAGAACCCACTATGAGCAGTGGCATACCCGAATGAATAGAAGATGGATTCTCCGCCCCGCCACAGCGGGCAGGCGTGGCGGACTGGAATGACACTACAATGATTCGTTGCGAGGAGC
>JAWXAN010000059.1 GCA_034439475.1 Candidatus Zixiibacteriota bacterium | reverse complement strand
TTCAGGGCCTGCATTGCCAATGAATCATTCCGAAATGCGCTTGTGAGCAGCGAAACCTTCCGCAATGCCCTCGTGAGCGAAGATTTCCGCAATGCCATGGCACAGGAATCTTTCCGCAATGCATTGCTGAGAAGCGAATCTTTCCGCAGCAGCAGGTAAGAGGCAGCAGGGGGGTAGTGCTCAAAGCGGAAGGACGCTTCCATTTTGAGTACTCCATAAGCCTTAAATGACAGAGACGCCACTCGAACGGGTGGCGTCTCTTCAAAAATGCCTAAGAGAAAATACACACGCCGTCCTGAAAAAAGCCACACGAATGAAAATCTGGTCACCAAGAGCGCACAGAGTTATTATCCTCGCCTGTCTCGCCCTTTTACCGAGTCCAATATTGAGTCAATTCTACTCTCTGGAGACTAACAACCTTCGTCTTGTCTACTATGGACAGGCGCAGGCATATCTTGCCTCGCACGTTGCGCGCTGTTATGAGAATTCGCTCCAGTTCCACCGCGAGTTGTTCAATTACCGAAACACTGAGAAAACCACAATTTTTCTCCAGGATTTCAGCGACTACGGCAACGCCGGTGCGGGAACGCTGCCATGGAATCACATTTCGCTTTCTATTGCCCCGTACAATTATGTTTTTGAGACATCACCAGCCAATGAGCGCATGAATTCAACGATGAATCACGAAGTCGTCCATTTGGTTGCAAGCGACAAAGCCGCGCGTTCCGACCGATTCTTTCGTTCTGTCTTCAGGGGAAAAGTGACCGAATCGGCTGAAGATCCGGGTACGATCCTGTACGCCTATCTGACGTCTCCGCGAAGGTCCGCGCCGCGATGGTTTCATGAAGGAATCGCCGTCTTTCTTGAAACATGGATGGCCGGAGGACTTGGCCGCGCGCTCGGGGCATGGGACGAAATGGTATTCCGGACAAAAGTATGCGACAGCAGCCGATTTTATGATCTGGTGGGGCTTGAATCCGAAGCTGTGGCAGTGGATTTCCAGTCAGGCGTGAACTCATATTTATACGGCACACGATTCATGACCTGGCTTTCGCTCACTCGTGGCCCGGAAAAACTTATTCAATGGATAGAACGTTCGGACTCAAGCCGGGCATATTACGCAAGTCAGTTCAAGCAAGTGTATCGCATCTCTCTTGATTCTGCCTGGTCGGAATGGACTCACTTTGAACATGAATTTCAAAATAAGAATCTTGATCGTGTCAGACAGTATCCGATTACGGCGACTCGTGACCTGACACCATACGCGCTCGGTTCGGTGTCACGCCCGGCATTCGATACGTCGAGCGGCAAAATATATTTTGCCTGCAATAGACCGGGAGAGAACGCCAAGATTGTCGGCATTGACACCCGAAGCGGCTTATCTAAAAATGTATGCAATGTGAAAGACCCCGCGCTTTTTTATGTGACCTCGCTCTGTATTGATGCCAAACGAAAGAAGTTGTTTTACACGACTGATAACAATGCCTGGCGCGATATTTGTTCTGTAGATTTAGTCACCGGAAAAACCAAGACGCTGCTAAAAGATGAGAGAATCGGCGACCTTGCCTTTAATCAAGCTGACAGTTCTCTTTGGGGGGTGCGGCATTTTAATGGCATCTCAACACTTACACGAATTCCGTACCCGTACGACAGATGGATTCAGGTTTACTCATGGCCGTACGGCATGGATATCTATGATATCGATGTCTCGCCGGATGGAGTCCAGCTCTCGGCGGCGCTCTCTGAGATTAATGGAAGACAATCCCTCATTGCCATAAATCTCGCTTCCCTTTTGGAAGGCGACACGACCTACACAACACTGCATAATTTTGAGAATAGTATTCCGCAAAACTTTACCTACTCCTCCGACGGTACATGCTTGTACGGTTCATCATACTATACCGGCGCATCCAATATTTTCAGGTATGATCTCAAGACAAAGCATATGGCCGTCTTGAGTAATAGCGAGACAGGTTTCTTCCGGCCGATACCGCTTGCTAATGACTCGCTTCTGGTTTTCCGCTTCACCAGCAAAGGATTTATACCGGCGGTTATTAAGGAGGCGGAAATAACTGATGTCAACGCGATACATTATTTAGGCCAGCAAGCAGTCGAAACACATCCCATCCTGACCAACTGGCTTGCAGGTTCTCTTTCGTCTATAAATCTTGATTCGATAACCACACATAAGGGAGATTTTAGCTTGCCGAAAAGTATCCGGCTGGCATCGATTTATCCTGTCGTTGAAGGTTACCAGCACTATACCGCGGCCGGGATGCGATTGAATTTCAGCGGACCGATCGGGCTTCCACAGGCGAATCTTACGGTAAGCTACACACCAGCTAAAGAGATTGCCGACAACGAGCGTTGGCATCTTAAATCTGATTTCATGTATATCAATTGGTCAGCTTCCGCGACATACAATGCCGCTGATTTTTATGACCTCTTTGGACCTACCAAATCCAGCCGCAAAGGATACTCGGCAGGGATACACTATAAAAAGACTCTTATTGACGACAGCCCCAAATCAATGAAATACTCAGTCGATGTTACCGGATATGGCAATCTTGACAGACTCCCGAGCTATCAAAACATCGCTACCACATTTACCCGGTTCCTTTCTGTGACAGGTTCTCTTTCATATCAAAATTTGCAATCGACAATCGGCGCGGTCGATAATGAATACGGCCATAGCTGGCAGGTCACATCGTCAAATCGAATCGCGAGCAGGCATGTATTTTCGAGTGTTTCAGCCGGAACAGATATTGGCCTGGCTCTACCCATCAAGCATTCATCAATTTGGTTGCGCACCTCAGCCGGATATTCGCCGGGGATTCATGCCGAACCGCTCTCCAACTTTTATTTTGGCGGCTTTGGCAATAACTGGGTTGATTATCAGACCGAGAAACGCTACCGCATGAGCTACAGCTTTCCCGGCACAGAATTAAATGCCATCGGCGGCACTAATTACACTAAAGCCACGGTCGAATGGACCCTGCCTCCAATTCGGTTTCGCCGGCTGGGCAACTCAAGTTTTTATGCCACATGGATTCGCGCCGCTGTTTTTTCATCGGGAATTATCACCAATGTTAATTCTCCTGAATGGCGAAGAAAAGTGATCTCTGTCGGCGGGCAGGCCGACTTAAGAATGACTTTGCTGTCCCATGTTAAATCTACTTTTTCATTCGGGTATGCATTAGCTTTTGAGGAAGGATATGACTCTTCCGATGAGATAATGCTGTGCTTGAAACTGTTCTAAAAGAATTAATCGCGCTTGCTCTTGCGCTCTTTCCTGTCGCGTTGTTTCTGGTCTCGCTTATTTATATCGATAGTTTCAAACTCGTTTCGGTGAGGTCGGTTCTTATTGCCGTCGGAGCCGGGTTTGTCGCGGCCTTTCTTTCTCTGGGCGCAAATCGTGCGCTAATGGATCTTCTGCAGATTCCTGATTCGTCGACCGTCTCGAGATACGTCGCGCCGGTTGTCGAAGAGTCTTTCAAGACTCTCTATCTTCTGTTTCTTTTTCGAAAACGAAAGATTGGATTCATGGTTGATGCGGCCATCTACGGCTTTGGCATAGGCGCAGGATTTGCCATTGTTGAAAATATTTTTGTGCTTGTCTGGACTTTACCCGACTCTAATATTCTGCTCTCGTTTGTCCGCGGCTTTGGGACAGCCATAATGCATGGCGCGGTGACGGCGATAACTGCGATTATAATTGCGTCTGCGATTGAAAGGAAGCGATCATATCAGGCAGGAGCTATACTCGTTGGGCTGTTATGCGCAACAGCGCTCCATTCGCTCTACAATCATTTCTTTCTGCCGCCGGTGGTTGGGACATTGGTTATTCTCGCCGTGCTTCCCCTGTTGATTGTTGTCGTCTTTCATCTCAGTGAGAATGGCACGCGAAAATGGCTCGGGAGCGGTCTTGACCGCGAAGTGGAACTTATAGAACTCATTGCATCATCGACATTTTCCGAAAGTCCAACCGGAAAATATCTTGCGTCGTTGCGCGATTATTTCCCGGCCGTCGTGGTTGCTGATATGCTCTGTCTCCTGCGACTCCGCACAGAACTTGCGGTACAGGCCAAGGGTCAACTGCTGATGCAGGAAGCGGGGATAGTGATTGGGCCGGACGAGGATTTGCAGTCTAAACTCAACGAGATTGACTATCTCGAAAAGCAAATAGGGGCGACTGGATTAATGGCGCTCCATCCTTTGTTTCGGTATGACAGCCGCCACAATTGGCAGAAACAGTTACTGACAAAATAGACCTCTAGAGTAAATATGACGGCATGACAATCTCATGCCTGCCCGCTGTGGCGGGTTCGTCTTCCTATTGTCATTCCAGTCCGCCGAAGGCGGAGAATTCATCTTCTCGGATATTTGGTAGGTCAGTGATCCTTGTGATCCTGACGTCCGATATTCGCCAAGATAAAGATCCCACCGCAAGCGGATGGGGTACCCTCATTCACTCAACACCCCCCAGTATGTTGTTGCGAGTCCGACCCTCCACGCCTGCCCGCTGTGGCGGGGCGGGCAGACGCGGCGGACTGACGTCTTACCTCACTGACACGCCGCAGTCGGAGCAAGCGAGATAAATATTAATGCGACTGCACAGAGTGTCACTTCATCGGACCGGGAACCTGCAAATTTTTTACCAACGCGGTGAAGCCTTTGAAACGGATTAAGAAGTTTATCGGCATAAGTCATATCAAATCCCGCGCCGTTATCCTTTATGAAATAGACAAGCCGGTCATCAATCTTTGTGCTTCCAAACTCAATTTGTGGCAACCGTGTTTTTGATGGGTATTTCCAGGCATTCGATAAAAGATTCTCAAGCGCGATACGGAGCAAATTGATATCCCTTGTGACGACTAGGCCATTAGATATCTTGCATTCAACGGCGCGATCCGGGTGCGACTGTTCGAATTCTTTTATGAGGCTTCGGGCGATTTCGCTCAAATCGACTCTTTCAATGCGAAGCTCGATTGTGCTGACTCGGGAAAGGCTGAGCAATTCCGTTATAAGCGACCCCATCTTTTTAGCCGCGACGCCAATGCGCTGGAGCAGCCTCCGCCCTTCGTCATCAAGCTTATCCCGGTGATCCTCCACCAAAACGGTCGATAATCCCTCAATAGAGCGAAGCGGGGCGCGGAGGTCATGCGAGACGGCATTGTTGAATGCTGCGAGTTTGCGATTGGCGACCTCAAGCTGGATGACATTGAGGTGCAGGTCTTCGACGGCGGCTATACGTTCGGCGTCGAGTCTATTGATGAATCGCGCAATTATGAAGAGACAAATGGTCAGCAGGATAACCAACGAGATATTTTCTATCACCACGGCTTCTTTAATACCAAACAAGCCAATATTTTCTCCGACATAGCGAAATGCTCTCAGTCCGAGCGGGACCAAAAATGCGAGTGGGAGCAGACGGCGAATCATGATCCCGCCAAGTCCCTGACTCGTGACAATCCCCATAATCCCCCACGTGGGCTGCAAGCACAAAGTACCAAGAGAGAGCAGGACAAAAGAAAAGGATGTCACGAAGGCCATCGAGGTATTACTGATGTCATTGATGTATGGATCGACTCCATACAAATATCCGACAAAGATTAGAAAGCTAAAAGCACCAAGTGCAATAGTGAGCGTCTGAGCGACTCGCGATGTTGTTTGGCTCTTGGAGTAATACAACCAAGTTGAAAGACTGAAAAGAATAAAGCAGATCGCAGCTTGATTCGATACTCTTGAATATAAATCGCCGAGCTCCACGACACTCAGAAATGGAACCGACAGATGAGCAAGCGTACCGTGTGTGGCGGAGAGTGTGAGGGCGATTTTTATGAGGCCGACAACTCCGACGAGGCCCGTCAGAAGCTTCCCCGTCAAAAGTATTCGGGGATTAGCGCTGCAATGCTTTGCGAAGAACAATGCTAAACCGGCACCAATGAAAGCAACTGCCGTCAGCGGAGGCATTGGTAAAGAATCAGGGTAGAGCGCTACCGTATGCTCCAAGCCGGATAGGTAGCTGAACAAAGTGATCAAGCCGATACCCGACACCAGAAGTGCCGCGACTATTGCAAACCGCTTCAGCGCATCGACGAAATCAATCTTCGAAAATAACAGCACTATATACTATATTAAGTCCATCAGGAATTATGCGAATTCACTGTTTGCCATATTCGATATCGCTTTTCATTGCTGAGCCGCAATCTGCCGGACATTGGCGTATCGCGCGACCTGCAAGCGTGATTGGAGCGACAATTTCTCAAGAATATTGTGCACATGGCTTTTCACGGTATGAGTAGCGATATTGAGCGAGCTTGCAATTTCCTTGTTGCTCATCCCTCTCGAAATCAGGCCAATAATCTCCTGTTCTCGCGTGGTCATCCGGTCAAATCCGGGAGGTTCCTTTTTGCCATTGAAAGGGTTTGCGATTGTTCCCGCGACTAACTGCGTGAATAAGGAATTGGTCAGGTGCAGGGGTAGAACAGTCGATCCGGCGGCAACATCCCGGATGGTGTGAACAAAATCCTCAGGTGTGGCCTCGCGGAGAATAAATCCGGTGACGCCAGCACGGGCGAACTCAACGATATTTGTTTCTTCGGCCACAAGACCCATTGCGACTACTTTCGCCAACGGGCATTCTGTCTTAATTTGCTCGAGAATCGAAAAACTCTGTGTGTTCTTGATGTCAAGGCTAACCAAGACAACATGAGGATTCATCTCACGCGCCTTTTCAAGAGCATCTTCTGAACCCGGAGAACAGACGACGTTCATATCTGGCTGGACGCTGAGCATCTCGGTAAGTACCTCTCTGAGCAGCCTGCTCGATTCAATGAGCAGCACATTTTTAATTTCATCAGTCATTGCGAACTCCCTCTGTCATTGTTAAAACCTCTTTACAAACGAAATCGAAGCGATATCAAACTCTTCAAAGTCAACCGGCTTGCTGATGTAGCTGTTCGCGCCAAGTCCGTAACTTTTGATGATGTCGCGGTCTTCGGTCGACGAGGTCAAAACTATAACCGGGACCTCTTTCAGATTTTCTTCAGCCCAAACTCGTTTGAGAACTTCTATGCCGTCGAGTTTTGGCAGTTTCAAATCCAGCAGAATGAGCGCCGGTTGTTCGGAAACTTTACGTCCATCGTAGGCCCCTTTTCCTGTGAGGTATTCGATAGCCTCCAGGCCGTCCTGAACGACAACAATTTCGTTTGCGATATTTCCCTTTTTCAGCGCACGGACGATAAGCGTTGTGTCATCGGGATTGTCTTCGACGAGTAAAATGCATTTGTTTGACATTTTATTTCTCCGGTTGTGATAGTGTGAAAAATATTGTAGTTCCTTGTTCGATTTCGCTTTCTGCCCAAATGGTTCCCCCATGGCGACGTACAATGCGCTGGACAGTGGCAAGTCCGATTCCATTTCCTTCAAATTCGGAAATGGTGTGAAAACGTTGAAAGGGCCCGAAGAGCTTATCTGCGTACTCCATATCAAAACCGGCTCCGTCGTCCCTGACATAATATACAATTTTGCTATCCTTTTCAAATGAGCCGATTTCGATAAGCGCGTGAGGATGTTTACTTGTGAACTTCCAGGAGTTTTGAAGAAGATTTTCGAGCATGATCTGCACAAGTCTGGACTCGGCATCGGCAATCATATCCGGCTGGATAATCCAGGTAACATCCCTCTCTGGTTCATTATATTGAAAATCGATGGCAATAGCTGAAGCCAGACCCGTTAAATCAACGGGTTCGCATCCTCTCTCATCGCGGGTAAGGCGGGAAAGTTTCAGCAAATCTTCAATCAGATATCCCATCCGTTTGGAGGCCGCCCGAATGCGACGGATATAATCCTTTCCATGATCGTCTAGTTTATTAAAATGGTCTTCAAAAAGCGCAAGGGAGAGGCCGTTGATCCCGCGCACGGGGGCATTAAGGTCATGTGATACAGAATACGCAAAGGCTTCAAATTCCTTGTTGAGCTCGTTCAACTGAGCCGTTCGCGCAGTTACCCGCGCTTCGAGCTCGGCATTCAATTTTAGTGTTTCTTCCTGAGCTAATTTTCGTTCGGTGATGTCTTTGACCACACCTATGAGTTTCGACGGCTTTCCGTCGCCATCATGGATTAGTTCAGCCCTTTGATGGAGCCAGACGAGCGTTCCGTCGGGACGAATAATGCGATGGTCTAAATCATAGGAGGACTGACCTTTAATAACCTCCTGGCTTGCCTTTTTGACAGCCTGCCTGTCATCGGGATGGACACGTTCAAAGAAGGTGTCGACCTGACCGTCAAAGTTCTCTTTGTTCAGACCGAAGATTTCGTAGACTTCTTTTGACCAGATAAGCTGGCCGTCGCTGTGTAAATCGGAGACCCAACTGCCGATTTTGCCGATCTGCTGAGCTTTCTCGAGGAAATACTGGCTCTCTTTAAGTTCGAGCTCGGCTCGTTTTTCCTCGGTGATATCAACACAGACTCCAAGCATCTTGACAGGATGACGCTCATCCCCCTCTCCGTTAAAATAGATCTTTGCCCGTGAGGTTACCCAGACCGTCGTCCCGGCTGGGATGCACACACGATATTCTTCTGAAAAGAGGCCGCCGGTACGAGGGTCAAAAGCTTTGTCCAATTGTCTGCTTACATACGCACGGTCATCGGGGTGTATACGTCCAATTCCTTTGTTTATATCCACTGGTTCGTCTACCCCAAAGCCAAGAAGAGCAGTAAGTCGAGCGTCACATAACACGCGGCTTGTTGCGATATCTACTTCGTACACACCCATCTTTGCGGTGTCCATCGCCATCGTCACCCGGTCCTGACTTTCTCGCAGAGTCTTTTCAGATTGCTTTATTCCCGTGACATTGTGAAAGACACATACGCCGCCAAGGATATTCCCGGTGTCATCTACCACGGGGCGTGAAGTGGCCGAAAGATAGATGCCATCCGGACTCCCGGGAGAACGCAGGAAGAGCGGAATATTATCATGCGATTCTCCCTTAAGCGTTGCAAGAAGCGGGCAAAGCTGAACCGGAATAGGTGTTACTTCATCTTCCGTGAATACTCCGAATCCCTTGGCACGATCTTCAGCAGCAAGTGTGGCCTGAACGCTCTTTTGAAACGGCACACCGAGAATCTGATCGAATACAGGATTTGTTATTTTGACCGAGCCATCTTTGCCGAGGGCGATAACGCCATCGCCAATACTTTTTAAGATCGCTTCGAGTAAGATTGATTGTGACTGAAATTTTTCTTCGGCTCGTTTGCGATCCGTAACATCGACCCCTGTTCCCCAAGTATTCCAACCCGGGATCGGAGCCAGAATGGAACTATTGCTCCATGCAATAATTCGTTTTGATCCGTCTTTACAGGTGAGCTCCCACTCCCAATCGCGATATGATATGATGTATTCGTGCCAGAGTACTCAAACATTTTGGACAACAGTCTTTTGCGGTAATCTGCATTGGGATATAAAAGTGTAAAGGCGTTGGGATTATTGATGATTTCGTCCGCTCTGTAACCGGTAACCCGCTCGCATTCCTTATTCCACACCACAAAATTGTCATGCTCGTCCAAGGCGTTCATCATGACAGGCATGTGTTCAACGACAAGTCGAAGCCGCGCGTCTTGATTCGTGTCATTGATCTCGCGGATCTCGCGCAGTTCTTCTTCGGCGTTGTTGAGCCGCTCTCGAAGATTGTCGATAAGCTCGATCAGTTCGCGGTTTTGCAGTTCGTGTACAGACATATTTTCCAATAACTCGCTTCCTGTATTACAGTAATATCAAAACGGCTTTTGTTTCGACCGTCTAATTCAAAACCAATACTAATTAGGGGTATAAACCGATAAATAGAAATCGACCAAAGGAGGGATAAGAGGATTAATCCTTTTGATTAGCTGGCGTCGGGAGCAGGCAGGCATAAGTGAAGAGACCGTCAGGTCACCCGCCCCGCCACAGCGGGCAGGCGCGACGCCCCGCACGTTTATTGACCCTGGATTCTCCGCCACCGGCGGACTGGAATGACAATGCGAGGGGGCCACACCGATCGTGGCGGACTGCCCCGCACGAAACAACGATGTCGAGACCTCGGAAGGTATCGACATACAAACTAAGAGAACCTTGCCCCCCGTATGAGGACCGCACCACTCGTAATAATGCTTGAAAACAGTCAAGCAAACAGGTAAATTAAAAGCCACGGGTGTAATTACCTCAAGTTCAAAAAACAAAATAGGTGTAGCGGCAAAAGGGTTACTAAGAATGATAAAAAAGGAAAAGCCGTGTTTTATCTGTGGAGGCATGATCGTGTGGATGGGGCTGTTTGTGGCCTTTCAAACCGCTCAGGCATCCACAAGCGAGAATTGGGGGAAAAATTGGGGAAAAGTGACGCCCGAGGAGAAGTCCGTGGTCGCTCCAGCCGACTACCCTGAGGCGAACGCGGTGATATTATTCGACCGGGCGGTGCTGAGTGTGACGGCGAACGAAATGGGGATAAAATACAAGCGTCATATTCGGATAAAGGTGTTGAGTAAGGCTGGCGCAGACGAAGCCGGCAATGCCGAAATTATCTATCACGAGGGGGACGCCATCAAAAGTCTCCGAGCCCATACGATTCTTCCCAATGGAGAGACCATAAAGGTTGATAAAAAAGATTTCTTCACCAAGACGTCGGGTTCGTTTGAGATAGTGACCTTTGCCTTTCCTTCGCTCGACAGCGGCTGCATTATCGAATACAGTTACGGTGACTTGAATAACAGATATTCAAACCTTGACCCATGGTATTTTCAGGACGAAATATATACGCTTCAGTCCCAATTTACACTCGTACTGGCCCCGGGTTTTACCTATAGCTCATCATTTTCAAACGCACCGCGTGGCTTTAAGGACCCTATAACCGAAGAGGACCCGAACCCTGATAATTTGGCTCAGCCATTCATGAGCTTCACATGGACTCAGAATAATCTCCCGCCTATAAAAGAAGAACAGTTCATGGGGGCGCAAGAAGACTATTATTCTTCCCTCAACTATCAGCTTGAGTCCTATAAGAGTCCTCAACAAACGTTTAACTATATCCGTAACTGGAACGAACTCGGCAAAGAGTTCCAGGACTATCTCGATGAGTACACACAAAGCGGAAATGCCGATGAACTGAGCGCAAAGCTGACATCTGGTCTGACAACACAGGAGGAGAAACTCTCTGCGCTCTATGAGCACGTCACCCGTGATTACAAAACAGAATCAAACAGCGGACGGTGGCTCAATAATGACAACTTAAAGGCGTTTCTCAAAGCCGGTTATGGCTCGGCAGAGGAAAAGAATATTCTTTTGGCCGAGCTTTTGAAAAAGTCGGGTATCCAAGCTTGGCCGGTGCTAATAAGCACCAGAGGGAATCGAAAGTTTAACCCTCAATCCTATCATCTGAGTCAGTTTAATCACATCCTTACCTTTGCCCAGTTGGACTCATCGGTAATATTTCTTGACGCCTCGAGCAGACATTGCCCTCTTGGCATGCTCCCGCCATCGTGTCTGGTCGACGGCGGCTTTTTGGTTGATGGCAAGGAATCTCAGCTTGTCAATGTCCTTCGGGTTGAGCCGCGCAACTATCGTCTCGATGTGACCAATTTGCTGGTCGACAGCAGCCAAATCGCGCACTGCTCGACCCGTTGCACATTCCTTGGATATTTTGCGCCTGAGTACGGAGATCTGAGCGAGAAAAGCGATCTAAAAGAATTTATAAGCGGGCAGATTCTCGATGAGATAGGCAGTCCTTATAGTTATGACACGGGGAGTATATCCACCGATTCATCGGGCCTGTATGCATTGGAAACACAATTCACAATGAATGATTACGTTCAGACGCTGGACAACAATGTGGTTCTGAAACCAATCAGCTATTATATGAGAGAGAACCCATTCAAAAATACCAAGCGCTTTTTCCCTGTGGATTTTAATTTCCCTTTCACCTACCATAGTATGATGTCTATTCGCGCCGATAGGACTGTCTCATCGGTTGAACTGCCCAAAAACCTCACCCTTGAAATAGCAGGGGTGAAATATATACGTCAAGCGAGCTTCGCTGACGGCGTCATTTTGATAGACAGCCGCCTTATAGTCTCCCAGACGATATTTGTGCCAAGCGAATACGATGAGTTAAGAAAACTTTTTGAGTCCATTGCCCAGGCGCAAGAAGATGATATAGTTATGACATGCCAGTGAGCATTTTCAAAAATACGGCCAGAATCATGATTGCCGGTTTATTTCTTGTGGCCGGAGTAAGTCCGTCCGCTCAGGCCAAAGATTATGGGGCGAGAATTAATGAGCTTGATTATCGTATTACCGTGAATGGCAATACCGCGCGAGTTCTTCGTCACACGCGGATTAGTATCGACAATCCAAAGGGGGAAGAATTTTCGTTTTTAAGCGTCCCAGAATCAAAATTCGAGAAGATTAAATCTGTAGAAATCAGGGTTTTTGACGCCAATAACAAGCTCCTTTACAAACGCAATCATGGGGATATGAGTAAACAGTGCGGTTTTGGCGCGGACTACACTTTGTATGCTGATGATTGTCTCTTTTACTTTCGGGCACTGTCGCAGAAGTATCCATACAGTATAGAATTTGACTATGAACTTGATATTTTATCGCTATTCTTTCTCCCAAGTCCCAGTCTCCAATGGCCCATTCCAACTGAACAGGCAACAATCGAGCTGAGGAGCGCGGAGGATAAGCCTATCGATTACAAACTATATGGTTTTGACCAGAGCCCTCTGGAAGAAATTAAGTCAGGAAAACGCATTCTGACATGGGCGTTCTCCAATTTGCCAGCCAAAGCAGACCTGAGCCATCTCCCACCCGAAGCGCAAGACAAGGCACGGCTTTCGCTCTTGGCCCCCACATTTGAATTGGAGAAATACAGCTTTGAGGGTCGAAGCTGGAAAAATATCGGGCTGTGGTACAAACACCTCGCCGATTCCCGCTATCTCAAGAGTAATACCCCAATTCCCGCTTCTTCCAATAAGCAGGAGATGATTGAGAAGGCATGGGCAGAATTCAGCCGCATCACAGCCACATGCCGTTATGTCTCGGTTTCTATCGGCATCGGCGGATGGCAGCCGCACTCGGCCGCGAGTGTTGAAAGCAAAGGATATGGCGACTGCAAGGACTTGTCGACATTGCTTGTTTCCCGACTGCGGAATATTGGCATTGCGGCCTATCCGGCGCTCGTGCTGACCACCGGCAACGGGGCTGTCGATGCAGAGTTTCCCGATTTCAACTTTAATCATGCGATAGCTGTGGCAATTGTCGATGGTGACACGCTCTGGATGGATCCAACATGCGACCAGTGTGCGCCCGGAGAGTTACGGAGGGATGTGCAGGGGATTCATATCCTTCTCGTCACCGATACCGGCGGAGTCCTGGTCACCACACCGACTGACAGGCCTGAGAAAAATCAGATCGTACGCACGAGCCATTTCGAAGTCTCACAGGCGGGAGACCTCACTGCGGGCGTCACTGCGGTATTGACAGGTATTAATGCGCAAGACCTTCGCTCCTTTTTTCAGAATCTGCCCAACGGGGACGAAGGGCGGCTCTTGGTGGCAGAATGGCTGTTGGGAGACGAAAAAAGATTTACTTTGGATAGTTTCAGTGTGAAAAACCTGGACGAGAAGTCCAAACCTTTTGTGTTGAAAGCGGAGGTCTCCTCCAAGAGGCCTATTCAACGGATAAAGCAGACATTGTATTTCAGTCCGTTCATTTTCATGAATCGCGATGCCTACGATAATTTGCATTTGGAAGAGAGACCAGTCGATCTTTATGACGATCCGCCAACTCACTTTACGGACACTGTCATAATCACCGGAGCTCTATTGATGGACAGCTATTCAATTGTCATCCCGAATCTCGATTCTGCGAACTCTGCCAATGCTCAAGCCTCGGTTTCATTTGTGCGCGAGCCGGATAGGGTTGTGGCAATAATGCAACAGGTTCGTCACGTGCGTCGGATACCATCCGCTGATTTTGTCAGTTTTGGACAGTATATCCTGAAACGGAAAGCGCTCCTGGATAAGCCGATTAAATTTGAGGTAAATTAGTACCGCAACCAAAGCGGGCAAGATGAACTGACCGTCAGGTCACCCACCTCGTAGCGGCGGGCAACCACGGGGGGTTGCCCCTACAATATCATCGGCCGACATTTTCAACTACCGGCAAAATATTACTCGGGTACCCCACTCCGCCATCGGCGGACGGTGGGTTCAATATCTGATGTCAGGCGTCCGCCGCGGCGGACTGACTTCACCTTAAAAGATTCCGAGA
>JAWXAN010000058.1 GCA_034439475.1 Candidatus Zixiibacteriota bacterium | reverse complement strand
TATCAAGCTCACGCTTGATAGAGCTAGTAAGCCGAACGGCCACTTTAGAAATAGAGTGGCCGTTTGTGTTTGTGGTGTGATCTTTCGGATGGTGCAGGCCAGAGATTTTCGAATCCGCCACAGCGGGCAGGCCGGTACCCAGTTTTGATATTCGTGCGGGACGTCCCGGTCGCGCACAGTGTGGCCGTCAGGTCACCCGCCGTGGGCTGACTTCGGAAGCCTCAGCACTCACTCCTCGCTTTTCGCTCGAAGTGACCAAGACCCGACGGAATAGAAAAGAAGACAGTCAGGCGGGGACGCCTGACTGCACGGTGGTAAATCTGGTGCTGGCAGAGATTTTCGAATCCGCCAATGGAAGACAGCCTGCACGAAGATGAAGATGGTTCCTCCGCCTTCGGCAGACTGGGATGACAAGAGAAGAGAATCCGCCACAGCCGACGGTGGTTCCGCGATTCTGTATTTCCCGTGGCTGGTATACGTCCTCGTGCACCAGCCTTTGTTTACGACTTCGTGCTGTACCCCGCGGCGGACTGTCGGGCGTTGACGGAATCAAGAGGGCAACCACGGGGGATTGCCCCTACAACGGGAATTTGATTCGGCCGATAGCTGCGTAGGGGCAGGTCCCCGTGCCTGCCCTTATTATTATTCCGTGTCAGGCGGGTGTGACCTAACGCCTCTTCGACCGTGATGTCGGGCGCGTGCAACAACTCATTAATGAACAATACCTGCAAAGCTACACCTTGTCTGGTGGGTAAGACGGAACCAAGCTCTCTCATGCCAGTATCAGGTAGTGAAGCTCATTCCTGTAAGGAGGCACAAAATGAGAAAATTGGCATCACTGGCATTATTGCTCGCTTTGTTTAGCTTTGTCGCTGCAAATGAAAACAACTTGGCGAATAGTCGCCGCTTCAATACACACCTGACCGGAGACGAGCATGTTCCATCGGTAAACACTACCGCGCAAGGCCAGGCAAATTTCTGGCTTTCAAAAGAGGAAACATCTCTTCATTATAAAGTTATCGTTTCGAACATCGAAAATGTAACTGCCGCACACCTCCACCTTGGAGAAATGGGCGCTACCGGACCGGTTATTTTCCGTCTCTTCGATGGACCAACCGTCAAGGGCCGAATGCAGGGCGTGCTTGCCGAAGGCGTCATTGCTAATGCCGATCTAATTAGCCCGCTTGCCGGACAGACGATTGATGTACTCATTTCTCGAATTGAATCAGGAGATATCTATGTCAACGTCCTTACCACACAAAATCCAAACGGCGAAATTCGGGGACAACTGAATTAGCTCTGTAAATACTACTCTCGTTTTATATGTTAAAAGCGAGCATCATTCAAAATGATACATCTAAAAAAAACCCCAACTTTCGTCGGGGCGAACGCAGTATCTAAGTTCACCGATATTTCAGATGATTTCGATTCTGCATAAGTTATACACATAGGGTTCCCTCAACATTCAATTGCCTGCTGTGTAACGCGAGCAACAAATCAGTATTTTTGCGTATAGATTGTCATATATTTACCGCTATGTCTGGTATGGAAATAACGCTCTTTATTCTTGCGCTCGGCATTATGCTCGTTGGATTGGCCGGTGTTATCCTGCCGATTATTCCCGGCACACCCTTAATTCTGTTGGCGGCTTTTGGATTTGGCCTGCTTACTGATTTCAAATACATAACCGGCAATACACTCATAACACTGACTGTCCTCACCGGGGTATCTTTCGTTGCCGAATGGCTGCTCACAATTCTCGGCATCAAAAAAATGGGCGGAAGCTGGATGGGGACAGCCGGGTCATTTGTTGGAATGATTGCTGGACTTGCTTTGCCGGGTATCGGATTGATAGGCTTTATCGCTGGCGCGTTTATCGGCGCCGTCATCGGAGAAATGCTTGCAGGAAAAAATCAGGCCCAAGCTCTCCGCGCGGGAATCGGAAGTTTTATCGGATTCCTCGCCGGAAGTCTGCTCAAAGTGGTTATTGCCTCGATTATGATCGGGCTGTTTATCTGGAACGTTTTGTTTTCTTAGAACGAATTACCTTCTCTTGCTCAGAAAATAATCAAGGGACATTTTGCCGGGACCCGTCAGGAGAAGACAGACGGCAACTATTCCATACAGGAAGGCCAATTCTTTTACACCAAATGGATCGGCGGCATGTGCGAGTGTAAAGGCGACCGCCATTGTGAAGGCAATCATCGCCGCTGCAATGCGAGTCATCAAGCCAAGCGCAAGGAGAAAGGCTCCCACGGACTCAGCCAGCGCGGCCAACCATGCAAAGAGAACAGGGATTGGGAATCCCAAGCGCGGCAACTCCAGAGACAAGCTCTTCCGACGGCGGCAGTTTTGCGACGCCGTGGGCAAGAGCGAGCGAGAGTCCCGCCATGCGAAGAATAAGCAACCCAAAATCACTTGCGCTGGAGCTCTTTCCAAACTCGCCAAAAATAAATCTCTTCATCTTCCATCCCTCCAATTTTTGAAGTCAGTTATTTATACCTGATGCCGGGGCGGGAATCCGACCACCTCGGGCAATAAAATTTGCCGATGAAAATTTAGACACAGCCATTATTGGCGCTGTTCCGAGCAATCCGCCGTATTCGGCAGACTGGCCAACCATTTTGCCGGGAACCGGAATTATCCGCACTGCTGTTGTTTTGTGATTGACCACACCGATTGCGCATTCATCGGCGATAATAGCCGAGATCGTCGCGGCCGGCGTGTCCCCTGGGATTGCTACCATGTCGAGTCCTACCGAGCAGACCGAACTCATCGCTTCAAGTTTCTCAATCGAGAGCGCGCCAGCTTCGACCGCGCGAATCATACCCTGATCTTCGGCAACCGGAATGAACGCGCCGGAAAGTCCGCCGACAAAAGAAGAGGCCATAAGACCCCCCTTTTTTACGGCATCGTTGAGAAGCATAAGAGCGGCGGTTGTGCCATGACAACCGCACCGCTCGACACCTATCGCTTCGAGAATATCAGCCACCGAATCCCCTTCGGCCGGAGTCGGCGCAAGCGAGAGATCGACAATGCCAAATTCGACCCCAAGTCTCTGCGATGCTTTCCTGCCGACCATTTCTCCCATACGGGTAACTTTGAAGGCAGTGCGCTTGATAACTTCGGCCAAAATCCCGAAATCACACTGCCCCGCGCGTCTCACAGCGGCAAGTACGACTCCTGGCCCGGAGATACCGACATTGATGACAGTCTCTGGTTCGCTGATTCCATGAAAAGCCCCGGCCACAAAAGGATTGTCTTCGACACAGTTGGCGAAAACGACAAATTTACAGCATCCGATGGCTTCATGAGTCTTTCCGGCCAATTCTTTTATCATCGTTCCCATCCGGGCGACGGCATCCATATTAATACCCGCTCTTGTGCTGGCAACATTGACAAATGCGCAGACTCGTTTGGTTGAGGCGAGTGCGTCGGGAATGCTGTCGATGAGATTTTTGTCTCCGGCTGTCATTCCTTTTTGCACAAGCGCGCCGAATCCGCCGAGATAATCTATCCCGAGTTCTTCGGCTGTGGTATCGAGCGTCTGGGCGATAGCAATAAATGTGTCGACCGTATGTCCGTCAGCAATAATGGCAAGAGGTGTGACTGATATTCTTTTGTTGGCAATTGGAATGCCATACTCATTTGAAATTGATTCGACCGTCCGAACATGATTTTCTGCTTTGGTCAAAATTTTTCGGCGGATTTTGGCTAACAGTTGTTTTGGGTCAGGGTCGGCACAGTCGCGAAGCGATATCCCCATTGTGACGGTGCGAATATCGAGGTGCTGGACCTCGGTCATGTGGATGGTCTCGATTATTTCTTCGGGTTTGTACGACATGGGGCAATGTCTCAGATCCGGTGCATATACCGGAAAATATCTTCGTGCATGACATAGACTTTCATACCAAGCTGCGTTTCGGTCGACTGGATTTTGTCGCGAAGTCCCGCGAAATCAAGTTTACAGCCGCTAATATCGACAACCATAATCATTGAGAAAAACTCCTGCATAATTGTCTGGGAAATATCTTCGATGGAACAGCCATTCTCCGCAAGTACTGCAGTAATCGAAGAAACAATCCCCGGGCGGTTTTTGCCAAATACCGCGATGATAATTCTTGTGCGGTCAGTCTTTTCAATTTGGTCATAGAGACCTCCTCGATTAGCGTCAGCTTTGTTCTGATCTGATTGAGGTGTGAGGGGCTGGTACGAATGAATTGTGGCGGTCGGCTGAACAGGTTGAAGCGAAGGCGGCGTTGGCGACGAAGATGCCAGCGAAGTGAGCGTAGCGGGGTTCTGACTGTGGCCGTTGGTTTTCGGCTCTGATTCCTTGGGGATCACGCCTTGTGTTGGTGGATTGCCTTGTTTCTCGCGCAATGAATCGACAATACGGTCGACAACTTGACGAAGGACTTTGGCGTCCATACGCACACCCATTTTGCCAGCGACGATTTCAGTTATTTTGGAGATTTCAGATTCTGAATATGACATAGATGTGCGGTCTTCTTTTCACCAAATTCCTCGTGTCTCTGACTATACTCTGTAATAATAGCAGAACTCAAAGCTTTGGGCAAATGGTTTAAGCTGTTGGGAGGGACTTCCCGCCACCTGCGGACGGTGCTGTCCTCTTAGTGGTGTCGGGGGCAACCCCTCCAATGGCGGGCATCTTGGAGGCCGGGCTCTATTTCACATTCTATTCAGGAATATGTATTCGCTGGCGGGGCTGTTCTAATTGATTGAAACAGCTTGGGCAGAGACCTATGAGCGGTTCTACTTTTTGATGGCAACTGCGGCAGATATATTTCCTGGCGGTTATCAAAATTGCAAACAGGCCGAACGGTCCAAGAATGAGTCCGATACAAAACCAGTAAACTCTGTTCCGGCCGGACTTCTCAGCCAAATCGGCTGTTATCCAGCCGAAAGTTGTCGAGAGTGCGATTGTCATTGCAATCAAAGCAGGGATCAGTTTCATAGGCATGTTCTATCTTTGTGTTTGCCATTTTTAGATGCGGTAAAAACTCGTCTATAAATAATACACTGCTCGGTATCAATTTGTTCGTAGAAGGCAGATAATCTCACACACTCGTCCATTCGATTGACATTCTTTCTATAGCGAAAGCGGGTTTCGTGACTAAGGAATGGGTCGCTTGGCATCTCCATCGAAACGGGGCGCCTGACAGCATTTTTTGTTCCGACAGGTCTTGGCTTTCTCTGAGTCCGCCAAGGCGGGCGAAGGGAGAGGTGTGACCTGACTGCAAATATATCGTGGTGTCGGTCCGCCGCGGCGGATGCCCGACACTCCTATTTTCAAAAAGTAGGGCGGGGAAGCTTGTCCGCCGTGGTGGATCCCCGAACCCGCCAATTTTATGACCGTCAAGTCACCCGCCACAGGCGGACTTCGGTGGCCTCAGCACTCATCCTTCGCTGTTCGCTCGAAATGACCCGGACGCGGCATGTCAAACTCACACTCATTTTCGTGCGGGGCGTCTCTGCCCCGTACCAAAAATATGATCACACCGTAAGCGGTGTGGTACAAGACCATGTAGCGATGAACCCCCGTGGTTCAGCGATTCTGTATTTTTGTGGTTGGTGTATGCTTCACCACGCCTACCCCTGTGGTGGGGCGGACATGAGAGCCTCGTGCACCAACTTTCCCCTTCTTTGCCCCTCCCGCCTCAAATATCATTGCCATTCTATATCAAAGCCATATATTCTTCGACTGGTATGAATATGAATTGGCTGCTTAAAGATCTCAATGACCCGCAACGCGAAGCGGTCACCACCACCGAAGGTCCGCTTCTTATTATCGCGGGGGCCGGGTCGGGCAAAACGCGTGTGTTAACCCGCCGCCTGGCTTATATATTGACCGAGCGCAAAGCCGAGCCGCACCAGATTTTGGCGGTGACCTTCACCAACAAAGCCGCCGCCGAGATGAAAGAACGCGTCGCACAGCTTGTGGGAGCCGGAGCGGCGACGATGAATGTTTCGACATTCCACTCTTTCTGCGCGAGACTTCTGCGGCGCGAAGCTCATGTTATCGGATATGATAACAATTTTACTATTTTCGATTCCGCCGATTCTCTCTCGCTCATAAAGAGCTGTATCAAAGAACTCGGAATATCCGACGCCCAGTTTCCACCAAAAGGACAACTCAGAAAAATCTCAGACGCCAAAAACCAACTCAGGAGCCCGGAACAGTTTGCCGCAACCGCCAATGGTTATTTCGAGTCGCGCACCGCGACAATCTATTCGCTCTATCAAAAGCGTCTTCGGGAATGCGGGGCGATGGATTTCGATGACCTCATCACTAACACCGTCTGGTTGTTGACCAACAACACCGAAATCGGCGAAAAATACCGCCGTTTCTTCAAATACCTCATGGTCGACGAATACCAGGACACCAACCGTGTGCAATATCTTTTGCTTAGGAATCTTCTGGGCGGCCATGACAATATCTGTGTGGTCGGTGACGAAGACCAATCCATCTATGGCTGGCGCGGAGCCGACATCCAGAACATCCTCGGATTTGAAAAGGACTATCCCGGCGCCAAAATAATCAAGCTTGAACAAAATTACCGCTCCACCGGCGCCATTCTCAAAGCCGCCTCATCGGTAATAAAACATAACTCCCAGCGCAAAGGGAAAACACTCTGGACCGATGCCGGCGATGGAGATATGATTCGCCTGCTTCTGGTCGATTCTGCCGAAGCCGAGGCGACTGAAGTGTGTACACGGATTATTTCCGGGCGTAATGGCTCGGATGGGTTATCATTAAAGCAGACCGTTATCCTCTATCGCACCAATGCCCAGTCACGAGCTTTCGAAGAACAATTCCGCCGGAATAATATTGCTTATCAGATTGTCGGCGGCGTCTCGTTCTATCAGCGAAAAGAAATCAAAGACCTTCTGGCCTACCTGAAACTTATAGCCAATCCAAAAGATGATATTTCCTTCGAAAGAGTTATCAACTACCCCAAACGCGGGATCGGAGACAAAACAGTCGATGATATTGCCGTCTTAGCCCGAAAAGAGGGGCGCTCCCGCTATGATATTGCCCGACAGTCGGCGCAGTACCCCGAGCTTGCCGGAAAATACAAACGCATCGAGCCGTTCATTGAAATGATAGAAAAGTACCGTGCCCAAGCCTCAAGCATTCCTGTTGATTTGCTCACCCAAAATCTTGTGACTGATATCAGCATTCTGACCGAACTGTTATCCGAAGACCCGGTGCTGGGACAAACCAAAATTGAGAACGTGGAAGCCTTTATCGAAGGTACCGCCGAGTTTGCCCGGGCGCGATCTGATGGGCATCTTGTTGAATATCTCTCCGAGATTTCGCTCTTTACAGATTTGGACCAGTATCGTGAAATCGACGACAAGGTCACAATGATGACCATTCATTCGGCTAAAGGATTGGAATACGACACTGTTTATCTGGTCGGCCTTGAAGAAGGTTTATTTCCCATGCAGAGATCATTTGATGACCCGCTGCAGTTGGAAGAGGAGCGAAGGCTCTTCTATGTCGGAGCGACCAGAGCGCGACATCGATTATACCTTACATCGGCATCAGTTCGGCATCGTTTCGGCGAAGTCGAATCCATCCCATCCCGCTTCATCAAAGAAATCCCTCAAAATCTCCTTGACAGGACAGACCTTCGCACGCGAACCGCAGTCCAAGCCGGGCTGCCTCTAAGCAGCAATGGATACAACTCCCGTGCTTCATCTTCAGAGCGTGTGGTCAAAACGGGTGTGCATTATGAATACGATGAGAATGAAACGATGAAAATCGGGCGGCTTGTCTCACATCCCACTTTTGGCCGGGGCAAAATTATAAAATCCGATGGATTCGGCGACTCATTGCGGCTTGAGATTATGTTCTCCGGGCTCGGCGTCAAAAAGATTATGGCGCGTTACGCCAAACTCACACTGGTGGGCTGATACAGATACTCGATGAAACAGCTATCGCAGTTTGACATAGTCGAGCAGCTCGGCGAGAGCAAAAGCGGCGAGACATGGATCGCGCTTGAACGTGACACAAACCGCAAAATAATCCTAAAAAGGTTATCACATCCGCAACTTGCCGATCCAGAGATTCGCGCAGCAGTCAACCAGGACTTGAGTAATTTTGCCCGGCTGGGGAAAAACCGAATTGCCGCATTTGATTCGATTCTTGAACAGGATTGGAGCTACTACGCTATTCGGGATTATATCGACGGCATAAACGCTAGTGAAATAGCCAAAGGCAAAAAATTGGCCACCGCTGGTTTTTTGGATTACGCGCTCCAGCTTGCCAAATGTCTCAATGCTATTCATGCCCAAGAGCTTGTTCATGGCAACATCTGCGCAAGTAATATCATTATTACGACGGATGGAACTGTCCGAATTGTCGATTGCGGATTGCCTCTGGATTATGACCGCATTCAGTCAAAATACCCGGATAATCTGTCCCATTTTGCGCCCGAGCAGATTGTGCAGAGAAACCTATCGTCGCAAAGTGACCTCTATTCCCTCGGAGCCGTTTTCTTTGAGTTATTGATGGGAAACAGACCTAAAGCCAAGCCCGAATTCTCGTCTGAAGAAAATAATGCCATTCCCACTGATATTCAGTTGCTCGTCAAAAAACTCCTGTCACATGATCCAGATGAGCAGATTCGGAATGCCGAAGAACTAAAAGTCACCCTTGAGATGATTTCCGCCGAACACCACTCAATGCCCCAGCGTGTGGTGTTGGAACGGGGGAATTGGACTCCTCGGGCGTACCTCATAGCGGCGCTTGTTATGTTGGCCTTCATAGTTCTTTGGATTACCGAAATCTGGTACTTTCGGCAGTAGGAATCTTGTACGAGTTTACTCTTTTCCTCTCAATAACTTACCGGACATTTGAGCCACAATTTAAGATAATTTGCGGAAAAACTATTCCCACACGCGGAACAATTGCCTATGTTCCGATGTAATTCGTCCTCCTAGATCGAAAGTGTGTACAAGAACTGAACGATATGAAGTTAAAGCATAATTCAGAAGAAATTGATGTCAAATCCAGACTACCAGTCATCCCGCTCCGGGATGTAGTGGTATTTCCGCACATGATATATCCGCTGCTTGTCGGACGTAAATTCACCGTGCAGGCGCTTCAGGAAGCGATGATCCTTGATAAACAGGTCTTGCTTGTGGCGCAGCGCTCGCCGGGAACTGATAATCCCAAACCGGGCGATCTATATTCGTTCGGTGTTGTCGCGCGGGTTTTACAGGTCATGAAACTGCCCAATGGCTCGCTGAAAGTACTCGTTGAGGGACTTTTCCGCGCAGAACTGCTCGCAGTGTCCAGAACTGAGGGATTTCTTTCGGCTAAAATTAAACTCTATCCGCCGGAAACAAAAGTTGCCAATCGTGAAATCGAGGCCCTGTCCCGCTCAGTTGCCGAGCAGTTCACTGAATATGTGAGAATGAATCGCCGTATTCCCGATGAGGTCCTTGTCTCTCTGGCTTCAATCGATCAGTATCATCAACTGGCAGACACAATCGCCGCGCACTTACTGCACAAAATCGATATTAAACAGCGGATACTCGAAGCCGTAACCGTACGCGACCAGTTCGCGGTACTTGCCGACATTCTCAAAGAAGAGATAGAAATTCTCAAAATTGAGATGAAGATTGAAGGTTCGGTGCGTGAGTCTATGTCACGCGGGCAGCGCGAGATGTATCTTCAACAGCAACTCAAAGCAATCAAAGACGAACTCGGACAATCCGATGAATCGATTGGCGAAGTCGATGATCTACTTACCAAGATCGAAAGCGGAGATTTTCCTGAAAAGGCAAAGGCAAAAGCCGAAGAGGAACTCAAAAAACTTTCCAAAATGCATCCCTATTCAGCCGAGTCGGGCGTCGTCCGCTCATATCTTGAATGGCTCATCTGCTTGCCATGGAAAGTCAATACCCAGGACAGAACCGATTTCGCCTCGGTAAAATCAATCCTCGACGGCGACCACTTTGGTTTAGATAAAGCCAAACGAAGAATCCTTGAGCATCTGGCTGTTATCCGTCTTGCGGGAAGAGTCAAAGGGCCAATCCTCTGTTTGGTTGGCCCTCCGGGTGTCGGAAAGACATCGATTGGCCGATCAATAGCCCATGCCTTGGGCAGGAAATTCGTCCGCATGTCGCTCGGTGGTATTCATGACGAAGCCGAAATTCGCGGACACCGGAGAACGTATATCGGCGCCCTTCCGGGCCGTATCATTCAGTCGCTCAAAAAAGCCGAGTCATCCAATCCGCTTTTTCTGCTTGACGAAGTCGACAAAATCGGACGTGATTTCCGCGGTGATCCGGCGGCTGCACTTTTGGAAGTGCTCGATCCAGAACAGAACTCGACATTTTATGACAATTATCTCGAATTGGATTATGATTTGTCCAATATTCTTTTCATTACCACGGCCAACTCAACCGCTGGTATTCCTGAACCGCTTCGCGACAGAATGGAAATTATCCGTCTGCCCGGATATCTTGATTTTGAGAAGGCCGCCATAGCCCGTGATTTTCTTCTTCCAAAACTGGTTTCCGAATTCGGCTTGGATCCATCTCTTGTTCAATTGAGCAGCGAAGCAATCTACGAAGTCATCAATCACTATACCCGGGAATCGGGCGTACGTGAACTCGAACGTCAACTGAGCAGTATGCTCCGCAAAATAGCCGTGGAGTTAGCCGAAGGGAAAAAACTTCGCAAAGTAGTCATCAGCAAAACTAAAGCACAGAAATTTCTTGGCGCGAGAAAGTATATCGACACCAATATCAAACCCATTCCGACAATCGGCTATGCGGTTGGTCTGGCATGGACCGAACTCGGCGGCGAGGTCCTCCCAGTCGAAGTCGTTCCCATGCGGGGTAAAGCAAAACTCACTCTCACCGGCTCGCTTGGCGATGTCATGCGCGAATCCGGCACAGCGGCCATGTCCTATATTCGCAACCATGCCAAGGAGTTGGGGTTGAGCCATGACTTCTTCGAAACGCTCGAACTCCATGTCCATATTCCCGAGGGCGCGGTGCCAAAAGACGGACCGTCGGCGGGTGTCACACTTCTGACAGCAATGCTGTCGAGCCTGACTAATATTCCCGTGCGAACTGATATTGCCATGACGGGAGAAATCACCCTCAGCGGCGATGTCCTTCCTATAGGCGGCCTCAATGAAAAACTGCTGGCCGCCAAACGAATCGGCATCAACGAAATAATTGTTCCTGAGCGAAACCGCAAAGATGTGGTTGAGATACAGCCTGAGCTTCTCGAAGGCCTAAAACTGCATTTTGTGTCGTCGGTAAAGGAAGTTATTAAGCTCTCGCTTGTTCGCACTCCGTATCAGACTGCAAAGAGTAAAGTAGAGGGCAGCGACATTGCCCGGCGAATTTAATGATTAGCGGGTCGCTCCCTTATAACTACACGCTCATGATCCGCAAGCCAAGCAGTCCTACATCAAAAAAGCTGACTGTCGATTTTGTCGGTTCGTTTTTTAAGCAGAGCCAGCTTCCCAATGACCGTCGCCCCCAGATCGCCGTTGCTGGCCGCTCTAATGTTGGCAAATCATCGCTTCTCAATAAAGTGTTCGGCCAAAAAAATATCGCCAAAGTTTCATCGACTCCCGGCAAAACTCGATCGCTCAATT
Source organism: Candidatus Zixiibacteriota bacterium (assembly GCA_034439475.1). Taxonomy (NCBI): domain Bacteria; kingdom Pseudomonadati; phylum Candidatus Zixiibacteriota; species Candidatus Zixiibacteriota bacterium. The sequence goes on along the minus strand of JAWXAN010000058.1, from coordinate 22,702 downwards.
TTTTTCTCGTGAACAATAAATACCACCTGGTCGACCTGCCCGGCTACGGCTACGCCAAAGTTGCCAAAGAAACAAAGGCTGGCTGGGGGAAACTTATCGAAGATTATCTCACTCAAGAAAAGAAGCTCATCGGTCTATTACTGCTCTTGGATTGCCGGCGCAATCCCACACCCGAAGACGTCCAACTTCTCGATTGGCTCAGAACCCGCGAATTGCCGGTCTTGACAGTTGTCACAAAATCAGATAAGATTGGACGTGATGCGCTCAAACGGAAAGTGGCGCAGATCGAGTCGGATTTGGGTGTGGGAGCGATATCCTTTTCCATTGTTACTGGCGAAGGACAAAATGAACTTGCCGCGGCAATCCGCGACCTTTTACACGACCACAGTCACAAACAGAAAGCGCCAGCACATGGGTAAAAACAGGATAATTGTCGGCTGTCAATGGGGGGATGAAGGCAAAGGGAAGATTGTTGATCTGCTCGCCGCCGATGCCGATATCATCGCCCGCTACCAAGGCGGCGCCAACGCCGGACATACCATTTTAGTCGGCGGCACAAAATATATTCTCCGGCTCATTCCATCAGGAATAATTCATCCCGGGAAAATTTGCTTCATCGGCAATGGTGTCGTGCTCGATCCCTTTGCTTTCAAGGAAGAACTTGATGTTCTCGCCCAAAAAGGAATCAACTACCAAGGCCGTCTTTTCGTTTCCCCCGCGGCCAATATGGTGTTGCCGTACCATAAACTCATAGATGCGGTCGAAGAAGAATCTCGCGGCACTGGTTCAATCGGCACGACTATGCGCGGTATCGGGCCGGCGTATGTAGACAAAGTCGCGCGGCATGGAATACGAGTGGTCGATCTCTTCGCCCCTGAGCGGCTTCGCAAACGGCTCGATTACCAGAGAATAATCAAAGCGCGTTATTTCGATGGATCAACCGATCCGCGCGCTGATATCAATAGAACCTTCGAAGAACTTCAAGGACTCACTGAATGGTTGCGTCCGATGGTTGTCGATGTCTCGCTTGCCCTAAATAAAGCGGCCAAAGAGGGAAAGACTATTTTATTTGAAGGCGCACAGGGCTCAATGCTCGATGTCGATCTGGGCACATATCCCTTTGCAACATCGTCAAACACAACCTCAGGCGGAGCCCTGACCGGACTTGGGGTCGGGCCGGGCATGATCGATGAGGTAACCGGCGTTGTGAAGGCATACACGACACGTGTTGGCGCCGGGCCGTTCCCGACTGAACTTGTCGATGCAACCGGAGAACAGCTCCGTTTGCAAGGGGACGAATATGGTTCGGTCACTGGCCGTCCGCGGCGTTGCGGCTGGCTTGATTTGGTCGCGCTCAGACACGCCGTGCGTATCAACGGAGTCGATTCCATCGCTATCACAAAACTCGATGTGCTCGATAATTTTGCTGAATTGAATATCTGCACCCAGTACCAACTCAATGGCGAAACTATGAGCGAGGTCCCGCTCGATTTAGCTGAACTTGCCCATGTAAAACCTGTCTACAAAACGATGCCCGGCTGGGAAAGTGACACAACCGGATTGACTTCGTTTGATAGTCTGCCTCTCAAAGCGCAGAAATACCTCCGCTACATAGCCGATGACCTCGGGGTGACCATCTGCGTTATCTCGACTGGTGCCAAGCGCGAAGAAACAATCATGGTATGAACTGGATGAATACAGTATATTAACGATTCAATATAATTTTTGAGAAAGTGAGATGTTTACATGGTGAGTAAAATTTTGATTGCCTGTGTCGGCCTGAGTTTGGCGGCCTTGACACTCAATGCGGCAACCGATGACACGACCAAGACTCCGGAGAAACCGGCTGAAGAACAGATGGGAAAGAAGGCTGACAGCGTCAAAGCCGACACATCGTCGGTTGATAGCTCGAGCGCGGTAGAAAAGAGGAGTAAAGGCATGAAAGCTGAGAAGAAAAAGCAAGGGGCTCCTAAAATGGTTACTAATCCGAGCGGCGTGTCGTATATGGATATGAAAGTCGGCGACGGCAAAGCCTGCGGAACCGGCGATAAAGTTGTTGCTCACTATACTCTGTGGCCGGATATCGAAGGCAAAAAAGGAAAACTCATCCAAAGTTCAAAAGAGGGAGCTCCTTATCCCTGTCAAATTGGCTATCTGCTGATTTCGGGATGGAGCGAAGGAATGCAGGGGATGAAGCCGGGCGGCATCCGCGAAGTTCATATTCCTTCAAAGCATGCCTACGGCCCGGCGGGTATGGGCGAGGCGATCCCACCGAACACCAATCTTATTTTTGAAATTGAACTTGTGAGATACCAATAAGGGCTGCCTTAGAAAAATCTCGATTGGTTTTTAAGACAGTCAAATGATTTATTATGTGAAAGGAGCGACTGCAGTAAAAACAGTCGCTCCGTTTTTTTATTGGGACGAATACAATCTTTATGCGCGACGATAAACTCATTGAATACTACCGCTCCCGTGCCGGAGAATATGAGCAGATCTATTACCGGGATGACGCCGAACGCCGCAGCGAAATCGACGACGAAGCCTCACGCGTTACAGAATTGGCGCGCCGCAATCATGTACTTGAGCTTGCCTGCGGTACAGGCTATTGGACAGAACGAATGTCTCACAGCGCCAAATCAATTACGGCAGTAGATGCCGCCTCGGAGATGATCGATGAGGCTAAAAAGAAATCATACGGTGTGTCGGTGCAGTTCATTGATACTGATATGTTTACGTTTTTGTTTCCCGTGAAACATTTCGATCTGGTTGCTGTTGGCTTTTGGTTTTCACACCACCCGAAAGAAAGTTATGAGAAATTTTTCGATCTAGTCAGCCGTCCACTCGCCCCAAATGGCAAAATTTGGATTATAGACAATAATCCTCCCGCCGAAGGAGCCAATCAGAGTTCTGTCGGGGTCGATGAACACGGGAATAACTATAAAGAGCGAGTTTTGGAAAACAGCGAGAAGCACCGCATTCTCAAAAACTATTTCTCGGAAACGCAATTGCGGACAATTTTCTCAGATCGCTTTGAAATTGACTGCCTAACCTATAAAAAATACTACTGGTCGGTGGTGCTGAGTCTTCGATAGTGTGTGCTATCACTTGATTTATCAACAGAATTATATCATTTTAAATCCAAGCCCATTATTGACTTGAAATAACGAAGGACCCCTTGCGGGGTCCCCGTATGCACTAAGTCTAATGGGCCTTTTAATGTCCTGCCTGGGACGGTCGTATCGAGCCACCGCAACAACGGGCAACTCGCGGAATTGAAAAGCGTGTCATTAGCTTATCCTTTCTATGATTTAGGTTTCGTACCTGAGTGCCGTTTGGCTGTCGGTCGCCCTTTGGCGTCCGTGAGCGACGGCACTGCCGTCTCCTGAGATTTTTTTATTCCTTGAATTTCAATTGGCCTGCTCACCGAGACACAACAGCACGGAAAACAGTTGGCCAGTGAGACACATACATCGCGAAGATTCTCGGGATTCAATTCATACATTACATTCTGGCCTTTGCGCTGGCGTCGTACAAGCCCCGCGGCGGTGAGGGTTTGCAAATGCCGGCTAATTGTTGGCTGGGACTGCTCAAAAAAATCGACGATCTCGCCGACTGTCCGGCCACGCCCTTCGAGCATGAGCAGAATCTTGAGCCTTGTTGCATCGGCCATTGCCCTAAGCGCAGGCGTCAGTTGATCGTCTGTTTGTTTGTCTGTCTCTTTGCTTATCATACTCACATACACATATACGCATATATGTATATATATGTTCCCGTAGGGAGTGCGTATTTTCTTTGTTTTTATATTCAATGACAGTAAAAGAGGAGGGGTCATATAAATTTATAGACGTAAACCATTGCATACCAAATGATTGAAGGCGGGCATAATTCCCCTCGACGGCCTATCTATACTATCACAAAGCTTTTGAATCTCGTGATACCTTCTCGATCCTCTGCCCCACTGTCGCCTTTTCCCAACTCGCAAACCTCTGTCGATCGATTGAATATCTGCCGTCATTAAGCTTCATAGGGACTTCAAGTTCGCGCAACTCAGCCATATCCCGCCAAATTGTTCGCTCGGTCATCCCAAGCAGATTGGCCATCTGCGGGACAGTCAGACGCTCCCCTTTTTCAAGTAGTTTGAGAATGACAATAAGCCTTTGTGTTTTGACCATACCGGACCTCTCCTGTGCTGTTGTGTACCAGTCCCTGTAGATGAACCCGTACGCCTGCATGTTTCTTCCGCTTTTCACACTGCAGTATTGACAGTTGCGGTGACATATACTGTCATTGAAAAATGGACAACCGGATCGCCTATGTCACATTTAGTCTAACTGACTGCTTTTCAACGGGTAACGAGACGCGGCGCATTGCAGCCTAACAGGGAGTCTGAAAATCTCTTGCCATTTAAAGCCGCCGATATATATTGAACATTCGGCAAAATCGGCTGTTAGAACTGACGATAGAAAGAGCCGAAAACCTTACACATCATTGAGGTGACAGAGTGAAAGCGGGAATCCATCCTGAATATCATGAGACGGTCGTAACTTGTGCCTGCGGCGCATCATACCCGACCCGCTCAACAAGAAAGACAATCAGCGTAGAAATCTGCGCCAATTGTCATCCGTATTTTACTGGCAAACAGAAGCTCATCGACACCGCCGGACGTGTGGAGCGCTTCCGACGTAAATACGGCCAGACCGAGCAAAAGCAGTAGCTGCTTCAGATGGCCTGCGGGCCGGATAAATTTCGGGCGAAAGCATTTTATCATGTTTCGCCCGTCTTTATTATCAGAAGCAAATATCACGGTCTCCTAAGTGAGTTGAACTATTATAGAATGAGAAATATACATGGCTGATTTGAATATTGGCGGACAGGCCGTAATCGAAGGCGTAATGATGCGCTCCAAAGATAAAATCTCGACCGCGGTCCGCACCGCAAACGGCGAAATTGTGGTCAAGACCGAGATCTACCACCCCCTGTCGGTGCGTTACCCCTTTCTAAACACACCCATTCTCCGAGGCGCGGTTGCCTTTGCCGAAATGATGGTTATCGGGATCAAAACCCTTAATTTTTCGGCAGATGTTGCTATGAGCGATGCCGAAAAAGAAGAAGCCAATAAAAAAGGGAAATCGGTAGATCCCTCAAAGAAGCAAAACAATCTCTATTTAGCCGGAAGCGCGATTTTCGCTCTGGCCTTTGGTGTCCTGATTTTCTTCTTCACGCCTTTAGCTATTGCAAGTCTTTTCGGCATCCAAAAAGACGCGGTGAGCTTTAATCTTCTGGCGGGCGGGATACGTCTCACGATGTTTGTGCTTTATGTCTGGGGGATTTCATTCATCAAAGATTTTCATCGGATATTCCAATACCATGGCGCTGAGCACAAATCGATTTACACCTATGAAATGGGCGACGAACTGACTCCCGAGCGCGCCGCAACCTACACCCGATTCCATCCCCGATGCGGAACCTCGTTTATTCTCATAGTCGCATTGCTTGCTATTCTCATGTACGCCGTCTCCGATACAATTTTCACAATAGCCGCGGGTCATCCGCCAGCGCTTCTGCCGCGCTTTTTGCTCCATATGTCGCTCCTCCCGCTTGTGGCCGGGACATCGTATGAACTGCTTAAACTTTCCGGCAAAACCCGCAATAATGCTATTACCAAAGTACTTATCCAGCCCGGACTCTGGCTTCAGCGCATCACAACCAAAGAGCCGACCCCTGACCAGCTTGAGGTTGCCATTGTCGCCCTTCAGGCCGCGCTCGGAGTGGTCAACACTCGTATTCCCTCCAAATCCATTCCCGTTTCGTAGCTACTTCATACATCTTTCTTTTTTTCCGGTAATTGTAAAATATTCAAAAAGAATAAGTAGGTTGTAGTTATCCAATGATTGAAATAGTAGAAAAACTCGAAAAGAAACTCGCCCGGATCGATAACGAGCTTATCGATCCGGTTGTACTTTCTGACCGCAAAAAACAAATTGAGCTGAATCGTGAGCGGAGGCATGTGTCCGGAGTTCTCGAAGTCGGACGCGAGTATCGCCGCATCAAAACGGGCTTGGATGAAGCCTATGCAATTCTCGAAGATGGCTCTGACCCCGAGTTAGTCGCCATGGCCCGCGAGGAATTGACAGCCTATGAATCCCAAATCGAAGCGGTCGAGGCTGATTTCAAACTAAAACTGCTGCCTCATGACCCAACTGATGACAAACCGGCTGTTATCGAAGTCCGCGCCGGAACGGGGGGGGACGAGGCTGGACTGTTCGCTGCAGATATTTTCCGCATGTACCAGCGCTACGCCGAGACGAAACGGTGGAAGATGGAAATCCTCAACTCAAGCGAGGCAGGCGCTGGCGGCTTCAAAGAAATTATCTTTTCTCTCGATGGCGACGGTGTCTATGGCAAGATGAAGTATGAATCCGGCGTGCACCGTGTTCAGCGAGTACCTGATACCGAGACCCAAGGACGAATTCACACATCTGCCGTTACTGTCGCAGTTTTTCCTGAGGCAGAGGAAGTAGAAATTGAGATAAAAGAAAGTGACCTTAAAGTCGATGTCTACCGCTCTTCCGGCCCCGGCGGACAGTCGGTCAATACGACCGATTCAGCGGTTCGCATTACCCATTTGCCTTCCGGTCTCGTGGTGACCTGTCAGGATGAAAAGTCACAATTGAAAAATAAGATCAAAGCCCTAAAAGTTCTTCGGGCACGCCTCTTTGACGCCATTCTCGCCGAACGCCAGGCCAAAATTGCCGCTGAACGAAAGACTATGGTTTCAAGCGGTGACCGTTCGGCAAAAATCCGAACCTACAATTTTCCGCAGTCGCGTGTAACCGACCACCGAATCAATCTGAGCTTGTATAGCCTGACCGATGTTCTTGGCGGGAATGTCGATGCCCTTATCGAACCCCTTGCGCAACATGATCGCGAAGAGCGGCTCAAATTCGAAGCGGTCAAATGACAGCAATGGTGAGCCAAAGCCCAATTATCGGACACCTGCCGAAATTTATTGCTGAAAAAGGAAAGATTCTCGAAAAGGTTGGTATCGATGCCGGCAAAGCGGAGATCGAAATCATCCTCTGCTCGATTCTCGACTGCGACCGGCTTTTTCTCTATCTCCGCGGCACAACCCAGCTCACCCAAGAACGGCTTCGGCGTTTTGACGATATTTTGGCCCGTCGTGCCACACGCTATCCACTTCAGTATATCCTCGAAGAGTCCTGGTTTTATGGACGCAAATTCTTTGTCTCGCCGGCGGTGATGGTTCCAACTCCAGAGACTGAAATCCTGTGTGACACCGCAATGCGCTTTATCAAGCAGCGCAATCTTATAAATCCACGTTTGCTCGATGTTGGGGTCGGCTCCGGCGTTATTTCTGTCACTCTGGCAAATGAAATCAAAGACAGTCAAATAATTGCCCTAGATGTTTCGCCCGATGCGATCGCTGTTGCTAAAAGAAACGCGGAGGCGCTTGGCGGGGCGGACAGAATTGAATTCCGCCGATCTGATTTTTTCACTGCCGTGAAACCTGATGAGAAATTTGATCTGATACTTTCCAATCCGCCATATATATCAGACGATGAATACCGTGATTTGCCGCCGGAGGTTCTTGCTGACCCAAAAATCTCTCTGACTTCGGGAAGCGAAGGCCTCGATGCAATTAGCCATATCATTGCTACAGCCCCGACATTTCTAGCTCCGGGCGGGCGGGTTATGTTTGAGATCGGATACAATCAGGCCGATCGAGTGGCTGAGATAACCGAACGCGACGGCCGTTACCGGTCGATTGCCATACTTCGCGATTTGAATGATATTGACCGTGTGGTGATTCTTGGATGCGACGCTGAGTAAGGCTATGGCTACACCCGAAGAAACAACTCCGGAGACAATAGATCAGACTCGCACACGCGCCGTCAAAATAATCCAAATACTCCAAAAAACATACCCGCAGGCAAAGTGCGCGCTACTTTTTGGGGATGTCCACCAATTGCTTGTCGCCACAATTCTCTCGGCTCAGTGCACAGACGAGCGGGTTAATCTGACAACCCCATTGCTCTTTGAAAAATATCAGAACATTGAAGCTTTTGCCAGCGCCGATGTGAAAGAGCTTGAAAAGGAAGTCTTCAGCACCGGATTCTATGTCAATAAAGCCAAAGCCATCAAGGAATCGGCAAAGCAGATTATCGAAAAGTTTGGAGGTGAGATCCCGAAGTCAATTGCTGAATTGACCACACTCGCCGGGGTTGGCCGAAAGACCGCATCAGTTGTCCTTGGTGTAGGTTATGGCATCGCCGAAGGAATTGTAGTGGATACCCATGTCGGACGAATCAGCCGCCTGCTTGGGTTCACAAGAAAAAACGACCCGGCAAAAATCGAAAAGATTTGATGGAGATAATTCCCGTAGAAGAATGGATACTCTATTCCCACCTGCTTATTTTCCATGGCCGCGCTATTTGTAAAGCTCGCCGTCCTGAATGTCCGATCTGCCCGCTCAACAAGGACTGCCCGTCAGCTTTTATTGCAATGCGAGGGATCTCCTCGGAGTCATGACACGCTCGGCTAATCCCTACGGGTGTCAATCATTCAGCTATCTTGATTTAAGATACTCCAGAACATCCACAGCGTTTTTATCGGGTGGAAAAACCGGATAAAAGACTTTCTCTATGATGCCGTTTTTCACAACAAGCGACAGGCGACTGATAAGCCTTGCACCTCCTGCGTAAAATGTCGGCAATTCAAGCGAGTCGGTAAGTTCAAGGTCATTGTCGCTCAGCAGTTCAAAGGGAAGCTTACTTCGGTCGGCGAATTCTTTTTGATACGATGTCGGTTGGGCGCTTACACCAAAGACCTGGGCTTGCAGTTCACTAAAATCCTGATATGCATCTCGAAAACCACAGCTTTGAGGGGTGCATCCCCGCGCTCCAGGAATCAAATCCCATCCGACCGTCGGCTCCACGCCGGGGACGCCTGTACGAGGATAAAAAAAGAAAACAGTGAGCGTCTTGGAAATCTCGGCAATATTGACTGCTTGGCCAGCAGTGGAACTGAGCAAAATAGAAGGCATGCCCTTGCCTTGGAGGTGATCCGCAGCGCCGTCGTCTTCGGGAATAGGAAAATTATCGGGCAGTTGATTTGGATTGTGTTCGGTCATTTCATCTCTTTCATACCATGAGAGAATAATTCAGCCAAACAAAATTTACAAGGGGAGATATTTTGACCAAATTTCAATAAAAAATCCTACGCCGTTTGGGGAGGGACAGGCATAGGATTTATCTGGCGGGACAGGTGAGCGTCGAGATTGAAATGCCATCCGCCAAAGCTCGGTCGCTTTCGCTCAGAGGAACAGAGACCTCTGTCAAAGCAGTATATTTTTTATGATGACGCCAGTTGTGTTGACAGTCAAGGGTGTAGGTGAAACTCATAGGGCAGGCCTGACGCCATCATATTTACTTATCTTGAGAAGAATCAAAGTATCTTCTCTGGTGTATCATGCAAACGTATCGCCTGTCAGGACCAACGGAGGAGTAATCAGTCCTTGCGATTTCTCTTTTCAAGGGTAGAGACGTGCCAGTTGTCGATTTGTTTAATTGCTGCGGTTGTTTCCTGGGCGTAATCATAATTACAGATACGTTAGGAAATTCAGCTAAATCCGCATAACTTATAAGTATAAATGAATAAGTGGGTTGCTTGGATGCAGTGGGCCTAAAAAAAAATGTGAAAGAGTCAACCAATACTGCCGATACTGTAGAGAGATATGAAAAACAGAACCTTTTCGCCCACAAAATTACTTGTTATCTGCGCCTGCTTCTCCTTGGCAGTCGTCGGTCTCCTACAAAGCTGTGATTCAGCTGGTTCAATAAACCGCCCTTTGCGTGCCGATTACAACCTAAACGGGGCGCTCGTTATTGATCTGAACCGGGATACCTCCAATATTATTGCAGACCTTCGTTTCGATAGCTCGGCTACCCGTACCGGAACGATTCGATTTGGTTCAGATACAGTCCGCTTTGACACGCTCGGCCTCCCCCAGGATTCGCTCTTCAGGTTCGGCCTTGGCTCCTCAAATCCGTTACTATCGCAAACCCGTGCCCTGAGTATCCAGAACGGTAATGGGCTTTCTGTGTCGATCAATCAGGCTGTACCGGGTCCCTTCGCAATCACACAGGTAGCCCCCGTCAACCGAATTTCAAACGGCAACGATCCGGTTTCTGTTAATTGGACGGCTTCGGCAAATGCTGAGACGTATGTTCTGGCGACTGTGAGAAGAAACAGGGTGTATCAGAGAGAAGGCTTTAGCCACTATGTAACTTCGCAGTCCACAGCCGAATTTATAATCAGGGATGCATTCTATCAGACTGATGGGGTAAACCTCGACACTGGTTGGTATTATATCTATGTCTATGCTATCAGCGGCAGCCCGGACAGCGCAATGACAGAATTTCTTCTGCCAGCCCCACTGCCCAGCCAGCTTTCGGATAACATAGATGAACGTGAATTGTCCGGTCATTTTGGCTCGGTAGTCGTTTCGTTCAGAGACTCAATTCGTCAGGCAACTCAGCCGTAATTTCATCAAATTTTCAAGTATTCCAGCACATCTATCGCATATTTGAAGTCCTCTTTTCGTTTGCTCTCCAAAAAAATATCGAGTACGTTTTCCCTGTGACAGATTATAAAGATATCATTGAGCAACTGGGCTCGCTTGGCACTGAACGCCCCAATCCCAATACGGCCGACATAGACCGGCTTACTGCGTTGGAAATTACAAAAAAAATTAATGCCGAAGACAAAACTGTGGCGGGTGTGGTCGAAGCCGCTCTCAAGCAGATCGCCCGTGCGGCGGAACTATTCGCCGAGACCCTTCGCAGGGGAGACCGAGTTTTTTATATCGGCGCTGGCACATCGGGACGTCTCGGTGTTCTTGATGCCGCCGAGTGTCCGCCAACGTTCGGGACCAGGCCTGAGCAGGTGACCGGCCTTATCGCAGGCGGGTACTCGACCATGATTCTTTCCTTGGAAGGTGTTGAAGACGATGAGCATGCCATAATCGGCCAGTTCGCAGAGCGAAGGCTCACAAGAAATGATATGGTCATCGGCATTGCAGCATCGCGCAGAACCCCCTATACCCTTGCCGGGCTCCGCCATGCAATACAGCTCGGCTGTCAGACGGCCTTTATTATTTGCAACGCAGCGCAGAATCTTCCCATTACTCCTTCAGTGCTCATTGAACTTCCGGTCGGCCCGGAAGTCATCACTGGTTCGACACGAATGAAATCTGGGACCGCGCAGAAGATGGCGCTCAATACGATCTCCACAACGGCCATGATCCTGCTCGGCAAGACTTACGGAAATATGATGGTTGATCTTCAGTCAAAATCTGAAAAACTCGCCGCCCGCTCAAGAAAAATTCTGATGGAAACCCTGAGTGTGCAACTTAATGAGGCTGAATCGCTTTTAGAAAGCGCGGATGGTTCGGTGAAAATTGCCATTGTGATGCACAAGCTTAACTGTGACAACACCGAAGCCTCTAAGCGGTTGAATGATGCCGGCGGCTTTATCTCAAAATTGGCTTAGTGATCTTCGTTTATTGGCCATCAACAATCTCATTCTACTCGCTATCGCCGTCTATTCCTGATCTGTTGTGCAACTTGAATGGCAGTAGTATTTACCGGGTTCAATTTGAGCGCACGTTCTACGCTCCGCTCGGCTTCCACTACACGTCCGGCCTCAAAGTAAGTCATGCCAAGCTTCAAGTGAACATAATCATTATTAGGAAAACGGGCGCGAGCGAGTTCAAGAATATAAATTGCCTCGGCATTCCGCCCTGCATCGACATACGTGGTCGCAAGGTTCATATATGGTTCAAACAGAGTAGAGTCTTTTGCCACAGCGATCTCGAAATAGAGCGCGGCCTGCTTTTTTTGTCCGCGCTTCATACTCAAATTCCCAAGATTATTATAACCTTGTGCGTATGTCGGGTCGGATGTTATCGCGGTATGAAACCGGATCCCTGCTTCGTCGATTTTCCCCTGGCGCAAAAAGGCGTTTCCAAGCAGGGAAGATTCTTCGGCGCGCACGCGGGCAGAATCGATTCCGAGAATATTGTGATTTGATTCAATGGCCAGCAGCGCAAAAACGAGAAGAAAAAGTAAAAGACCTTTTAGGTTGCGCTGTCTAAAGTACGCCACTAACCGCATGACGGCAAAGACAGCAAAAAAAATAAATAGGGCCATGATCGGTTGGCGAAACCGTCCGCAGACAAAAAACATCAGCAAACTTGCCAGGTAGCTAAAGAGAAGCAGATACAGGAGCATGAACTTTCGAAAATGAGTCAACCCGAGCCCTATTCCCAAAACGGCAAGCGGCGCCAGGATTCCAAATGGAAAACTGAAAGGGAAATCGAACATTAACATACTGATGAGTGAAGAATAATCACGGGTGATGTAGTCACTGTGATTATTTGGTATTTCATACCCGTTGAAAATAAGCCTGGTTTTCAACAGGATGAGCGTTGGCAAAAGCGATGGATTCTCTCTGAGTTCCTGCCAGGAGGCATCATACCAAAAATCCGAGACTTCTGATTTTGCCAATGGATGGCCCGCTTCTTGTTCAGCAATGGAAATTACTTCGCGATAACCTCCTTCCCAGGTCGCATCGACTCCCGGCACAGTGGCTGACCAGCCGTTGGATAGACGATTATTCCCTATGAAAAAGTTGAAACCACCTTGCCACGCTATAAGAACATGGTCGCCTGATACAAGATAATTTCGGACGGTCACCGGAAGAATTGCAACAATTATGCAAAGGCCTATGATGGAATAGGCAATAAGAGATTTTTTCAATCCGATCAACGGACGAATTATCCAGAATATCCAAACAAGCAACGCCGGGGCGAAAAATAAAATGTTCGGTCTTGCCAGCGCAGTCAGGCCAAGCAGGATACCGATTGCAGCGAAATTAAGAGCTGTGGGCTTGATCTGCGAGCGCAAACACTGCCAAAGCAGTATCGCCACCAGCAGAGGCATAATTGATTCAATAAGAAGCGATGCGTCGTAGTAAAGATATGTCGGATAAAGTACCGCTGCTCCGGCGACCCAAAGGGCCATTGTCTGACTCAAGAGCATTCTTGTTATGAAAAAAAGAACAACGGGTAGCAAGGAGCCTAAAAATATTTGAATGAGTCGTGGAAAAAAGAGCGAATCACCAAATATCTGCAGAAGTACCGCCAGAAAATACGGATAGAGCGGAGCGCGGTAGTAAGGTTCGTCGGGAAAGCCCTGACTCGAATTAATTTGGCTTGCCACTTGAATATGGTACTGTTCATCCATAACCGGATAGTCGAATGTGGGCATAGACTGTATCTGGTATAGATAGACCAGGCGAACCAGCAAAGCTGCAGCAAAGATGAGCAGGGGTAACTGCCATGACGGGCGATCACTCATAAGACGCTTGATAGCAAGCTTTACCATTTACTTATATATATCTTTTTTTCATAATTAGAGAGTAATGTTTCTACAAGATTAGGGTGAGCGAGCCATATCCTATTAGCCCCACTCGTCCCAGGCGGGCCAATAGCGCTGCACTGTACCGGCCGGTACGCGAACATTGTCCTTGCCTATTCGGCCAGATTGGTATAACTTTCGATTTGACCGAAACTTACAAACGGGTCGGCCATTTGGCACGGCTCTTGTATAAACTTCACTCAAATATAATTTGTATATCTCAACTAAAACTGGGAATCAAAGGAGATCTGGGACTATGCTCAAACAGACATGTATGTTTACCGCTATACTCGCACTCGTGATATGGGGTGAGGGATGCAATAAAATTCCGAGTGGACCTGAGCCCGATCCTCGCGCTGCGAGCCAATTTGGGGGATACACAACCGATAATGAGGTCCCGGCTTTCGGCGATCCTGCAACCACTAATGTTGGCGATGGTGAAGTAGAGTACAACGATCCCATTCTCGGCGGTCGAGGTGTCGATTCACTAATTAATCACGATGGTGTCGGCTGGTACCACCTTCGCGCTGTTTGGGGAAGATTGCGCGGAGATTCCACGGTCGTCACCAAGACTGATTGGACTGGCTCGCTGACCATCAGCCGGGGTGCGGAGATTTTGCGTCGTGTCATACGATTTGAAGACGGCGACTATATTGTCCCTCGAACCGATCGCAAAACGATTGAGTGGGTTACTTTTACGACAGGTCACAACGACGGGATCGCCGTCGATCTCTTTGTGCCGCGCATTCGGCCAGTGCTTGACAGCTCGTATGTTCATGACGAACATGGCGATAGCTCGCTTGTTGTGGATACCCTTCATCCCGAATCGGTAACTGTAGAATTTACAACTGGGCCGTATAGCCGAACTTTCACGCTGGAAGACCTTGCCAAGCTCGACACGGTTGTGCATCTCGATGACGGGAATTCAGTTGCTTTTCATGCTTTACGTATGTTCCGCAATACATGTCCTCGCGGATTCCTTGGCGGACATTGGGGCTTCAACGAAGAAGGCAAGGGGGCCTTTCGCGGTGTATGGGTTTCCAAACATGGCCATATCAATGGACATTTCCAAGGGCATTTTGAAGAAAATGATAAGGGAGAGCGGACATTTTTTGGCAAGTGGATCGACCTAAATGGACGCTTCGAAGGCTTTATTCGGGGAATATTTCTGCCCTATCCTGCAATGAATACCGACCCAGTCGCCGGACGAGAAGGCGGTAGATTTGAAGGCGGCATTTTTACTGGCGAGGGCCATAGAGTAGGCGAAATTAGAGGGCATTATCGCTCGAGCGAAAAACTCGAAGAAGGATTTCTTCAAGGGCGCTGGAAGTTTGACTGCCTAAGAAACGGAGATGATGGTGATCACGATGGCAAAAATGGTCAAGATTTCGACCGTAATAATGACGGTTTTTGACCTTTTCTTAGTCGACAAACCTCACAAATTTATCTAAATTAATTAAAACCGGCTGGTTAGAAACCAGTCGGTTTTAATACTTTGGGTGTAGAACCTGTACGGAACTTGAAATGATGACGGGAGATGGATTTTGGTTTCGGGTTAGGTATCAGAAAAAATTATTTAACCATGAAACAATCTTTAAAATAGACTGTTGTAGTAGATAGATAAATAACCCCCCTCCTGTCTCTGTCCATTAGGACAGCCCAGCGTTGGGTAGGATTGGCAACAGTCCTGCCCAACTGTTATTTTAGGGAGGTTTTCAGGTCTATAATCAAAGAATCAATCTTAAATTCCGGTCCGATCTTGCCCAATATGGATGTATAGAGCTTAAGTGCTTCCTGCTTCTTTACTTTGCTCTCCTGAGCCCCGAGGCAATTGGCAAGATTTAGTCTTGCATAGGGTAAGCTTGAATCCTTCACAAAGATATTCCGATACAGCTCTTCGGCTTTGGTGTATTCCTTCATGGACATATAGATAAGCGCGCGGCTTGTTATGAACTGATCAAGCGAGCCAAATCGGGCAATAGCGCTGTCATTGTAGGCCAGGGCTGCCTGGACCGAGTCGACAATACCGGCGAGGTTTGCGGCCTGGATGTAGTGATTCTGATTATCCGGTTCAACCTCAAGAGCTTTTTTGATATAGAAGTATGAGTTCGCGGGGTGATTGTTGCGTCCCCATAACTCCGCGAGTTGGGCGTAACGGCTTTCGGGTCTGTCGCCGGTTTTTATAAGTCCGCCAATTGCCGAAATGGCAATATCCCAATCCTGCATAGCCAAAGCCACTTCCAACAACTGCGTATAGATCTCCCTATCGCCCGGATACAGTAAATCGGCGCGCTTGAGGAATGTTAAGGCGGAGTCATAAATAAAATCACGTCGGCTGGCCATCCCAAGAAAATAAAGGGCGTCCCTGTCTGATGGGGCTTTGGCCAAAGCTTTGCGGAAATAGGTACGGGCCTGGGGATACTTTTGATTTAAAAAGGCTTCCTCCCCCTTTTGTTTTAGTGACTCAATCGAATCATTGCCGCTACAGCCAAAAAAGAAAATTCCCGTTATCGTAACGACAAAGGGGACAATAGCGGCTTGAATGAATCGCATGGCAGGTCTGGGCATAACGGTCATAAGTATAGACAATATACTCTTGTAATACAAGAGTCATCTCTCTACTTTCGGAGGATGAACAATCGGGTAACTCATTGGGCTGTAGAGGGATTTTTTATTTTATGCCTGTGTGCATTTTTTTCGGCTGAAGCGAAAGAACCCGATCCCAATAGAGATTCGGTCGATGCCAAACCATCGCTTGAGATAGACGTTCCATCAACCGCAAGCACTCCTTTCGATGTCTCGCTGGCTGCCGCGGTAAAGAATTATCTTGAATATGACTTTCGTCAGAACAGAATCACGGGAACCAACATTCAAATGGTTGGGAGCATTCCGGAAGCGACGGCCAATCACTTTTCACAAGCAGACTCGTTATCGAACATATTGTTTGTAAGCGTATCCGGATATCTTTCCGATGATCCTCTCTTATTGCCAAATTCAAAACGCGGATACTCGTTTAAGAGGGTGAAAGAACAACTGCATATTAGCATCAAGGCGGAGCTTCTGAAATACGATCCTCCTACAAATCGTTTCACAACTGCACAAAAAACAAATGTCACTGAAACTTCGCGCCCTCGCTGGATACATCCCCGGACCCCGAACCAAACCCGATCGGTCGATTCGCTTATTTCATCTACCGCCGAGCCGCTTGAATTTGTTTTAGCACGGACAGTGGAGAAACTTGTGGATAACTTGGATCTTGGAAACTCGCTTCCACTCGAGATTATTGGCAGCAGAAATCTGTTTGCCCGAATACTGGTTGACAGCAACTTTGTGAATGAACACGCATCCAATTGGACAGAAAGAGCCGCTTGGATTGTCATTACTGCATCATCAACTCTCGCACAGGCATTTAACTGTTCTCTGGAAATTATTGGAGTCGATATTTCGAAGGTTCAAGACACTCTTATTGCCCATAGTTCATTGAGCCTTCAATTTCATCACTTCTGCGAAAACTATCTCGTTCAGGGCGACACCCTCATCATCGGGCTGACCGGAGGACATGGCGTCGATTTTTTCACCGGACGGGATTCTGACCAAATTGGACTCAGCGAAATAGGCGGTACACGAATTTTGCTCAAAGCTTTTCCCGTCGTTAACCATGACCTCCGCAACTGGCAGGGAATGTTTTCAGGCCGCTCACTGGCTCATGAAATCGGCCATCTTATGGGAGCGATTCATGTCTCGGATATGAACTCAATTATGTCGCCAATGTTGTCTTGGACCGGCACAGAAAACTTCGACAGTTTCAACCGCGAGATTATTCGCCATACCCTTGCCGATTCGCTTGATCCGAGTGATCCCGTTGAGTATGCAGCGACAGTGGGCGATATGCTGTCTAGGGGTAATCATAGGCTTGTGGACTTCCCTCCAATTGCATACCGTGGGCTGGTCGCGGCAAGGTCAAAAAATCAGGAAAAACAATTGAAGACGTCTGTGCAGTCACCGGTCTATCTCTTAGCTGGCGAGGCCTTCGGCCACTATGCCAACGGCAATGTAAATGTTGCGGCTTCGCTATTTCGCGAAGCCATCTCCAAAGAACCAAGGTATGCCGCCTTGCATTATTATTATGCCCTTTGTACTCAGGGTCAATTCTCACTGGATGCAATGACCCGCGCCGCAGAGCTTGGCCACTGGCAGGCTCAAGTGCTATTGCAGGGGCGACGTGAATGGCTTTCAACGGGCAACGATTGACAGGCAAACCACAATCCGTACATTGCCTCTTATGATTAATCTCACACAATACAGTTCGGTAGTGCAGATGCTTGCCATCTGCAAATATGGCCAGATTTCCCCACGACTTTTTGATCTTCTTATCCGGCGCTATCTGACGACCGAGGAGATTTTGCTGGCCGAGCGGGAATCGCTTCAAGAAATCGAGGGATTATCGTCGGTTACTGTAAGTAAAATTGTTGAGGCGTCAGATCATCTTCAGGAAGCTCAAGAGTTTATCTCATCCCTGAAGGCGCGCGAGATCACGATTACTTCGCGATTCGAAGAGCCATATCCGGCGCTTTTACTTGAACTCAACGACCCGCCGACCCTGCTCTATGTGCGCGGCCAGTTGTCGGACCCCGATAAAAAAACAATCGGTCTTTTAGGGGCGGAAAACGCCTCGGCTGAAGGAATCGAAATCACATCCGCTCTGGCAAAACGGTTCAGCGAGGCCGGCATACAGATTATTTCCTCCCTCACACTGGGAACCGATGCCGCAGTGCATTTAGGAAGCAAAGTCTCCAAGGGATCGTCGTTTGCCGTTATTGACCGAGGCTTTGAAAATTTAACCGACCCAGCCACAATGCCGCTTGCCATTGATATTGCCTTGACCGGAGGAGTCATAAGCGAATATTCTCCTGAACGTCAGGTTAGCGAAGAAACTATCTTTGATTCCAATCGCTTGTTGGTCGGCCTCTCTCAGGCGGTGGTTATCACCGAAGTATATTCGGATTCAAAACGAGTGCATGATATCATAGAGTTCTGCAACGATATCGGCAAATTGGCCTTTATTTTTATTGACCCGCGCTACGGCGCCCTTGCCGATGAAACCAGTCTTGCCAAGGCTCTCAGCAACGGGCTTATTCCCATAGAGGGATATGATAAAGTCGACAATATCATCAAAGTTCTTGTCTGAGCAGATTCATCTGATTGCAGTCTGTCACTATGGATGACCACTATTTTACCATCGGCCAGTCTGCGCGAGTAGAGCTGAAAGAGAAAGCATCACGGTTTATCGGGGAGACATTTCTTGTTACAAACCAGAACGAAGCACAGGCAATGATTGGGGTGGTTAAAAAAAGAGAATTTTCCGCAAGTCATCATTGCACTGCCTGGATAATCGGACTGCCTGGCAGTGAAAAATTCAAATACTCTGATGACGGCGAGCCGAAAGGAACGGCAGGCAAACCTATCTACGATGTTCTTACCGGACATGGGTTGATGAACACCCTGCTTGTTGTCACGCGTTATTTTGGCGGTACAAAGCTCGGCACCGGCCCGCTTGCGCGGGCGTATTCTGAAACGGCAAAGCTGGCTCTCGAACAGTCGGGAAGAAAAGAACAGTTTGTGTTGGAGCAATTCCGCCTGATATTGGAATTCTCGCTCTATGATCGCTGGCTAAAGCTTGCACCGAAGCTTGAGGTAAATATTCTCGATTCGGAATTTTCCGAAAATGTATCTATGAAAGTATCTATTAGAAAATCTCGCAGCAATGATCTCCGTCTTGCATTCACAGAGCTGACTGCCGGCAAAGGGACTCTGGAGGCGATTGAATAAAGCGCATAGAATTGACTGCCTCGGACTGGGGATAATGCCGTATGATATTCTCTTCACCGTTCCATCCCTGCCCCCTGCCGGAGGCAAGGTCGATGCTTCGTCTCTCCACACTCATGGCGGCGGTCCGGTTCCGGGTGTCATGGTTGGATTGACTCGGCTTGGGCTCAAGTGCGCTGTCATTGCCGCCGTGGGCGATGACTTGGCCGGCAAAGAAATGCGCAAAGAGCTCCTCAGGGAAAATATCAGCAGTAAATATTTAGTGAGCAAGAAAGGATCCTCTGACGCTGCGCTCGGATTTGTGGAAGAAGGATCTGGCCGAAGAACCATCTCGCTCTATCGCGGGGCGTCGGTAAAACCAACTGATCTAAAGCTCAAAGAGTACCCTGTGCCCAAGCTCATTCATCTGGATGGGCGCGATCTGGAAGCATGCATCAAACTGGCGCGATGGGGTAAAAAGCATCGTTCGATTATTACCTTTGATATCGGTTCAATCCGAAACGATGTCTCGCCTATCTTTCCATTTGTTGACCATTTAATAGTCGCCGACAGCTTTGCGTTTCCATATACGGGAGCGAAAAATGCCACAGATGCGATTACTGCACTGCGTCGGTTATGCCTCGGTACCGTGGTTGTTACCAAGGGGGTTACCGGAGCAACCGGATGTGAAAATGACTCGTTTGTCCGCCATCCAGCTTACATAGTCGAAACCGTCGATACAACCGGGGCCGGGGATGCCTTTCACACCGGTTATATCTTTGGATTGTTGAATAACCAACCGCTTGCCGAACGGCTCAAATTAGGCTCGGCAGTAGCGGCAATAAAATGTATGAAGCCCGGAGCGAGGACAGGATTGCCAACAGCCACTGCGCTCAATAAATTCCTCAAAAACGCTCCTGTGACTTATGTTTGAGTGGTTAGGCGGGATTGACCGCGAGCTTTTCTATTTTTTCAATGTTACTCTGGCCAATCCGGTTACTGATCTTATTATGCCGTTTCTGACATCAAATAATGTCCTTCGTACTCTCTATGCCCTTGCTTTGATTCTGATGTTCTGGAAAGGGGATCGCAAACTTTGCTGGCTCGCATTGTTCTCCGGGCTTGTAGTGCTTATCAGCGACCAGCTTGTGAGTTCTGTACTGAAAGAAATAATTGACCGACCTCGTCCGTGTCATTCGGGGCAATTGACCGATATTCGGCTGTTGGTTCCATGCGGAGCGGGCAAATCAATGCCTTCGGCCCATGCCGCAAATGCTTTTGGTTTGGCTGTCTTTTTTTCCTGGTACTACCGAAGACTGCTGTGGTATTTATTGGTCTTCGCAGCGCTCGTCGCGCTCAGCCGGGTATGTGTCGGTGTGCACTACCCCGGCGATATTGCCGCGGGGGGGCTGATAGGCGGCTCAGTTGGGCTTGCAATGGTCTATTTGTATAACGGGCTGCCTCGAAATGGACGCCTGAGGGTTTTGCCCGTAGCTACAGAAGAGAAGATTGGGCCACCGGTGATTGATTAGATACTGCCCCCAACGCTTTCTTGTTCCGTTTTCGCTCTTAGTCTATATTCGCCACCATGCAAACCGCACTACATATCGCCGCGCTTGTGGCTGAATTGAAAAAAACCTGCGCTGGCGGGACAATTGTCTCCTCTGAATATTATAAAAAAGAGCGGGCCGCCTATTTTTTCATTCGGAAAGACAAAACGCTGAGCGCCCTCGGGTTTGTTTTCCATCCAAGCGGCTCAGGCTATTTCTGCGTTCCGGCATCCAAAATAAAAATCGAAACAACTGAGAAACCATGGCCTATCTTTGGCCTCAACGATGCCGTCATACAGTCAATCGACCAGCATGGCCTCGATCGGATATTTGAATTTAAGTGTCTTGTCCAAGGCAAGACCTGCACAGTTGTATTCGAGGCCATCGGCCCGAATGGCAATATCTGGTTTCTCGATGAATCGGGGGGACGTCAGGCAACACTTCGAAACAAAACATTCGAGCCGGGAGAAAAATATCAGTCAGTTATTATGCAATCCAAACTCAACCCCTTTGATATCACCCCCCACTCGCTTCGAGAAAAAATGGCCGAAGAAGAGTTTCCTTCGCTTGTTACAGCCATAGAAAAACGCGTAACCGGATTCAACCGCACTATATCAAAGGAAGCAGTAAAGCGCGCCGGACTGGATTTTGTTGAGTTGAGCGTTCTCACAGATATCATGTTTGAAACACTCTGTGGTAAAATGAAGGAAATGGCGGAGCGATTTTTAGCGATGGAGACGGGTTATCTGTATTCCATAAAGAGCAGCTTCGAAGCCTATCCCTTCAAACTGACAACAGTTGAAACCGACCCTGAGAAATTCAAATCAATCTCACTGGCTGTACTCGAGATGTTCGGTCGAAAACAGGCCGCAATTGATGAAGAAGACAGCAGCGAGCGGGTTCATAATTCCATTGAAAAGGGAATAGATAAACTCAAAAAACGTATCGTCCATATTGAACGGGATATTCGCGAGGCCGGCAAATTCGAGCAATATAAAAAGCTCGGTGAGCTGCTTCAGATAAATCATACCACGATCAAAAGGGGAATGACCGAAATAATTGTCGCTGACATCCTCAGCGAAGATCAACGGAAAATCAGTATTCCGCTTGATCCCGCGCTTTCGGCAAGCGGCAACACCGAAGCGTATTTCAAAAAACACCGCAAAGGGCGCGAAGGATTGGAGTTGCTTGAGCGAAGACTCGAAGTCACACGTCAAGAACTTGCAGAATTGGAAACCGTTCAGTCATCCGTCCGAAATGATTATGAAAATGCCACTGCGCGTTATCAAACTGAGCTTGCATCCCTTTTGCCAATTGTGGGAGAAAAGCAGGAGAGTCTCCAGCGGCTCCCCTATCGTCCGCACACGCTTTCGACCGGTGTGACAATTTTTATTGGTCGCGATGGAGCCGACAATGACCGGACAACATTTGAGTTTGCTCGTCCGTATGAGTTGTGGTTCCATGCCCAACAATGTCCCGGCTCGCATGTTATATTGAAATTTCCAAACAAATCATTTACGCCCTCCCGGCGCGAAATCGAGGAGACCGCGGCAATTGCCGCATTTCACAGCAGAGCTAAAAATGATCGGCTTGTGCCGGTTATTTATACCGAGCGGAAGTATGTCCGGAAACCGCGCAAGGCAAAGCCTGGGCTTGTGAGTGTCGAGCGTGAGAAGTCGGTGATGGTCGAGCCGAAAAAGCCGGAGTAGGTTATTTTGTGGCTGGTTCTCCGATATTAGTAGGTCAGGATTGATCTTGCCCCAATTTAGTGAACAGTTTGCTAAGGTTGGATTAGCTTGGCACTGGAGGTACTATCGATGGACAGACGCAGACAATTTGATCGGG
>JAWXAN010000057.1 GCA_034439475.1 Candidatus Zixiibacteriota bacterium | reverse complement strand
TGCACAAACATTAAGATCACACCGCAAGCAGTGTGGTACA
Organism: Candidatus Zixiibacteriota bacterium; assembly: GCA_034439475.1. Lineage (NCBI taxonomy): Bacteria > Pseudomonadati > Candidatus Zixiibacteriota > Candidatus Zixiibacteriota bacterium. The sequence continues at coordinate 7,964 of JAWXAN010000057.1, read as the reverse complement.
AGATACTATAGCAGACATCTCACAACTCGTCATTGCGAGTTTCGCTTCTTAGTCCGCCGTGGCGGATGGCAATCTCATATTCTCTTTTATTTTGGCTCGCAACAGGGACGTCCCGGTCCCGCACCGGAGCGAAAAGAACTGAGATGGTTACACCATTCCCTTTGGTCATTGCCGCGTCGCTTCGCTCCTCGCAACGACCCACTTATTAATGTCATACCGGCGAAGGCCGGTAACCAGTGTTGATATTCGTGTGGGGCGTCTCTGCCCCGCACCAAGGTGACCGTCAGGTCACATCTTTGTCTTCGCTGCTCTAAGCCAAAGCCAAGACCCGACGGAACATTCACAGACGTCGCGCTATAAGAGGAAGAAAACAATGTCGAGACCTGGGAAGGTATCGACCTACTATATAGCGGAGTGCGGCGGACTGACCTACGAATATCGGAAAATATGAGGTCCGCCAATAAAAAAAACCGCCCTGTTTCCAGTGCGGTTTAATTATGTCAACTAATAGGTATTGTCTCAGCTCAGATATGCGCGCAAGGAACGGCTTCGAGAGGCATGACGCAATCTGCGTATCGCCTTCTCTTTAATCTGCCGCACACGCTCGCGAGTGAGCGAAAAGCGGGCGCCAATCTCTTCCAATGTGAGCGCTTTCTCATGATTCAATCCGAAATACAAATTGATCACTTCAGCTTCGCGAGGTGTCAGCGAGTCGAGCGCTTTTTCGATTTCAATCCGAAGGGAATTACTGAGCAGCGCCTCATCGGGCGACGGCTGGAATTCATCTTCGAGAATGTCGATAAGCGAGTTATCCTCGGAAACTGAAAAGGGCGCGTCAAGCGACAAATGCGAGTTGGAAATCTTCAAGGTATCCGAGACTTCCCCTTCAGAAAGTTCGAGTTCCTTGGCGATCTCCTCAGGCGAAGGCTCGCGCCCCAGCCCTTGCTCGAGTCGGCTTGAGATCTTGCCGATTTTGTGCAGGGTGCCGACCCGGTTGAGGGGCAGACGCACAATACGGCTCTGTTCGGCCAATGCTTGAAGAATCGCTTGTCTAATCCACCAGACTGCATAGCTGATGAATTTGAATCCGCGAGTCTCATCAAATCGCTTGGCCGCTTTGATCAATCCGATGTTTCCTTCGTTGATCAAATCGGCGAGAGAAAGTCCTTGATTCTGATACTGTTTAGCCACCGAAACCACGAAGCGCAGATTAGCCTTGGTCAGTTTTTCTAGGGCGCGTTTGTCGCCCAGCTTAATTTTTCTGGCCAGCCGCACTTCTTCTTCGGCGTTGATGAGAGGAGTTTCCCCTATTTCGCGAAGATACAGATCGAGCGATCTATCTGCATCGCGATATTTGAGGGATTGTTTAGCCACGTATGTAAGCTGCTCCTTCTGTAATACTGTTAATATCTTCCAACCTGTTCAAAGGTACTACTCATACCAATGACAGAACCAATCGTTTAATGTCACTTAATTATGGACGAATCACCTTTCGAGCGATACTTCCGCCCGGTTCAACTACTATAAGCGGAACGGCCTGTGGGTTGTTCCCGATTTGACTTGCTATTCTTTGCATATCGGCGGCGGATTCGACCGCCTGATTATCAGCTTGTAGTATAACTGTCCCCTTAATGATCGATGCTTTATCGGCTGGTGTTCCCGGATGAACGCGGGTTACAAACACGCCTTCGACATGCCGAACACTTATCTCGGCGGCCATTTCAGGAGTAAAAGTGGTAAACTCCATCCCCAGCCATTGCTGGTTTGAAAGTTCACGGCTATTCGGCGCCGAGGCGCGAGCGGAGGCCTCATAGGCGTCCCTGTCGGCGACTGTAGTCACAAGCGGGATTCGTTTGGAATCACGAACGATTTCAATAGGCACTTCCATTCCGTTTCTGACAGTTGAAACGAGGACCGAAAACTGGTTTACATTTTGAACTTCCTGGTTATTGAAACTCACCACAATATCGCCAGTCTTGACACCGGATTCTTTTGCGGGAGAATTGGCAAAAACCGAATCAATGCGGACACCTTTCACCGCGCCCAACTGCTGGCGTTTGGCTTCGCGAGCCGTAACCGGCGACAACCAGACGCCGAGCCATCCACGGCTTACTTTACCCGATGCTATAAGGTCGGGCACGATAGCGCGCGCCATATTTATCGGAATGGCAAAACCGATGCCAACCGATGATCCGGTTGGACTCGAAATAGCGGCATTGACACCGATGACTTCGCCATAGAGGTTCAGCAGCGGCCCGCCGGAGTTGCCGGGGTTTATCGAGGCATCGGTCTGTATGTAATTCTGGTATTGCGGGGTCTCGCTGCCAAAGCGCAAATTGCTTCGGCCCTTGGCGGAAATAACTCCAACTGTAACTGTGCGATCAAGTCCCTGCTGAGGGAAAGGGTTGCCGATGGCAATCGCCCAATCGCCGACTTTGAGGTTTTCCGAATCGCCAAATTCTATAAAATGAATCTTTTCTTCCGGTTCTACTTTAATGACAGCCAAATCAGTCGAGGGATCGATACCGACAATTTTCGCGGGATACTCGTAGCCAGTCGCGGTTCGCACAGTAAGTTCGACAGCATTGCGGACGACATGGGCGTTGGTCAGGATATAGCCGTCTTCACGAAAGAAAAAGCCTGAGCCAAACGAGTTATTAAACTCGCTTCCCTGAACCCACCACGGCATTTCCTCCCCTTTTGAACGGGCTGAGATGTTGACAACGGCGTCCTGAACTTTTTCGACGACCGACACGAACGGAGATTCAGCGACCCCGTTACGTTCAACCACCGGGTAGCGATCCTGCAACGGGTCACTATTATTTGATTGGGCAAACGTAACCGAAGGCAGTTCCAGATTGGAGGATATAATAATGCCCATGAGAACACACGCTATAGCAATAAGCGTGAGTCCACTCAGATTTAGCCCTTTTCTCCTCAATGTTCCTGAAGGAAACTTCGCTTCAATCACTTCCCGACCTCCAAACTAGATAAGCCTAACAAGTTAAGCATTTCTGAATCACAGTCAAGAGCTAATTCCCCTGCTGTCAAATATCTACGCATTAAACGTAACTGGTTGTCCGGTCGACTCATTTTTTTATTGAGTGAATACATCAAAAGTAGTAATCCTCAGAGCGACGCTTGGTCTATAAACATGATACGCACCAGTCTATTGCTTTGTTGTGTTTCCAAATTAATAAATTGACACGTGGCTCAAAATTACCAATCGCAATCTTAATTGATTGACATGTAACGACTTAATTTCGATGTGCTCTCATTTCCCTTGAAAGCTATAGATGGTATTTGTTGACTTAACCCATGTATGCTTCTAACTTAAGCGGAATTATGCCATCTCCGTTTTTTGTGAAGAATCAGCTTGTCTCGATCGGTAAACGGCTTGCCGAGAGCGGTCTTATAGCCGGGACCGATGGAAACATGTCGATGAAACTCGACGATGACCGGATTATGATAACACCCAAAGGGTTTTCCAAAGGGCATCTCAGTCCGGACGATTTGGTAATAGTGGATACAAACGGTAAAAAGATCCAAGGCAGCCATGACCCATCCTCTGAAATCGCGATGCATTTATTCGTTTACAAGAACCGTCCCGAGGTGCAAGCCTGCGTTCATTCCCATCCGCCGTATGCGACGGCCTTCGCTGTGGCCGGAATTCCGTTGGAAATAGATATTCTCCCCGAAGTTGTCCTCTTTGTCGGTGAGATTCCACTGACCGATTATGCTCCGCCGGGAACCGATGCTGTGCCCAAATCGCTTGAGCCATTCATAGAATCCTGTAGCGCTTTTCTGCTTCGGAACCATGGCCTTCTTACGATTGGCAGGACACTTGATGAGGCCATGCAACGTCACGAAACGGTCGAACACTACGCGAAGATACTTCATCACGCGCGGATGCTGGGCAACCTCAATTGCATTCCCCCGAACGACTTTGCCCGACTCGAGAATATCCGTAAAAAACTCGACGATGTCTGGTCCCAGCGTTCATCGTAATAATTTCCAGTATGCACGTTAAACGAGTTGTCATCGACAAGGCCAACCGGCTCTACAAAGTCCCGCCAGATATTCTTGCCTTTTCCCATACAAAAAAACGCTCTCTCATACCCAATCGGCCTGAGATAATTGATTTGGCATCGTTCCGGTGGCCAATACAATACACACCTGACCTTGCGCCAAAAGCGGCGGAACTTTCTCAAGCCAGCCCCAAGGTGATTGAGACGTTACGAGAAGCGCTCGCCAACTGGGTTTTCCAACAACACAGAGTCAAAGTTTCCCCTGAAAGAGAAATCTTTATTGGAGGCGGAATTGGGACGATGGTCAATGCTGTGGCTGTTGCTTTCATTGAGAATGGCGAGGTTGCCTTTGTCCCTGATCTGGCCGTGCCGGTGTATACGAGGGCGGTTATTGTCTCTGGCGGAGAACCTATCGGTTATGCAATCTCCAGCAAAAATGATTGGCAGCCGGAATTTGACAGGTTAAACAGCCGCCTCACACGCGTCGCGCGAATTCTTTTTCTCAATTCTCCCCACAGTCCGACCGGTGCGGTCATTCCTGAAAAAGATTTGTCTGCTCTTATTCAGTTAGCAGCAAAAGAGCATTTACTTCTGGTCAACGATGCCGCTTTTCAGACAATTCCAGAAAGAGCCGCGCCTTCTCTGATTGGAACCGAAGGCGGGATCAAGGTCGGCCTTGAACTGTACTCGTTCTCCTATTTTTTTGGGCTTCCGTTCATGCCATTCGGATTTGCGGTCGGCAATCGGGAAGCAATCTCCGGTATGAAGGCGGCGGCATCGCTCACACCGGCATTTATCCCCGCCTATTATGCCGATATCGTCCTTCAGTATTTGCGAAGACCAAGCGCGACCCCGCATAAAACCGTTCGCCAGCAATTTCAAAAAAACAGTGTCGAAGCCTCAGCCTTGTGTGACGCGCTCAATCTTGAGATTTCTGGTTCCAGTAACATCCCATTCATTTGGGCCAGGATTCAGCGGCGTCGCAACTCGCTCAATGCCGCGCGACTATTATTGAGACGGAGCCGCATTCTCATCGCGCCAGGCTCGAGTTTTGGAGAGCACGGACAAGGATACCTGCGCTTTTCACTTACGGCCTCAGTTGAGGACTACCGAAATGCTTTGGCCCGTCTCAAACGCTCGCCATTCAGACTGACCGGAGGCGACAACGAATGAAAGATATTATCAGATTGTCTAGTTTATCATTTTATGGCTATCACGGCGTGTCTGCCGCCGAGAGAGAAACCGGCGGGATATTTGAGGTCGACTGTGAGCTTGAGTTGGACTTTGCCGATGCCGGAGCAAGTGATAGACTCTCTGACACGATTGATTACGCCGAAGTGTTTTCTCTTATCCGCGACACGGTTGAAGGAAAAGCATACGCCCTACTTGAACGGCTTGCCACTCACCTCGCGGCCTTACTCCTTGACAAGTTTGCCGTCTATCGGGTAACTTTGAAGGTTCGCAAAATGCGCGCGCCGATTGCAGGACACATTGGCTCTATTGAAGTCGAAGTCAGCCGCTATCAAAGTGACCCCAGCCGGTTGATGGACAATTCGATTTAACATGTACAGGAGAATGATGTGGCAGAAATAGTCTATATAAGTCTCGGATCAAATCTTGGCGACCGAGAGAAATATCTGGCGTCGGCAAGGTCCCGCATTGGAGTGATTGAAGGCATCGAAGTCGTCGCTGTCTCATCAATTTATCTGACCCAGCCAATACACATGGCATCAGATGCTCCGTCGTTTCTTAACCAAGTCATCAAAGTAGAGTACCTTTACACCCCTGGCGAGTTATTGCAGGCGACGGAAACTATCGAGCAGGATATGGGGCGAACCGACAAAGGAAAACGGCTTCCGCGAACCATCGATATTGATCTGCTTTTATTTGGCACACGCATTGTATCCACAGAGCGTCTCAAGATTCCGCATCCGGAAATCCTGAAACGTCCGTTCGTGCTTGTGCCGCTCTTGCAGATAGACCTGGAATTGACTCATCCAGTCACGGGAAAACAATTGTCTACACATCTCAAGTCCGGTGATATTGACTCGGTAATCATATATAAAGACCATGTCGCTCGAAACGTTTGATCCCAATTATATCGCGGTCGAAGGCGTTATCGGCGTCGGCAAATCATCGTTTGCCGCTATGCTCTCCGAACGCATCGGCGCCCATCTGGTAAACGAAGAAGTGCTCGAAAATCCATTCCTACAGGACTTTTATAAAAATCGCAAACGTTACGCCCTTTCAACCCAGTTGTTTTTTCTCATCTCACGTTTTCAACAACAGCAACAGCTTTTCTCGCGCGATCTTTTCGCGCAGCGAATTATTGCCGATTATCTGTTTGCCAAAGACTCAATCTTTGCCTCGATTAATCTCTCCGAACGCGAGCTGGCGCTCTACAATCGTATCGTCATTGTTTTATCACACGACATCCCCAAACCTGATCTTGTTATTTATCTTCAGGCCACCACACCGGTTTTACTCGAACGGATTCACAAACGAAACTACAGTTTCGAAAAGCCTATCGATTTTGATTATGTCGAACTTTTGAACCAAGCCTACGATTATTTTTTCTTTCATTATTCCGACACGCCGTTGCTCGTGGTCAAAACCGATGAAATAGATTTTGTCCATAACCCGCATCATTTCGATGACCTCATCGAACAAATCCAAAAGCCGGCGAGCGCCAAACGCTATTATTCACCCGCCGGAAACCTATCATAGAGAATTGCTCCATGTCTGTAATCAAGAAGACAAAAAAAGTCACAATTCAGAGTATCATCGCCAAAAAAGCCAAAGGCGAAAAGATCAGCATGCTCACCGCCTATGATTATTTTATAGCTCAACTCCTCGACAACGCCGGTATCGATGCCATTCTTGTCGGTGACTCGGCGGCCAATGTCATCCACGGCCATTCCTCTACCTTGCCTATTACCATGGACATAATGGTCGCGCACACAGCCGCTGTTTCACGTGGAACAAAGCGCGCGCTTCTTATTGCCGATATGCCATTCTTATCATTCCAGCCGTCTGTCGAAATTGCAATTCTGAATGCCGGTCGATTTCTCAAAGAAGGAAATGCCGAAGCCGTCAAACTCGAAGGCGGTCTTGAGATCGTCCCGACAGTTAAGAAGCTGGTGGAATTGGGAATCCCGGTCATGGGACATATCGGTCTGACACCGCAGTCCATTCATCGTTTTGGCGGACCAAAAGTCCAAGGGCGCGCTGAAAAATCCAAAACATATCTGAGGGAATCGGCCTTGGCACTGGAAGAAGCCGGCTGTTTTGCGATTGTCCTCGAATTATTGGAAAGCGGAATTGCCACAGAAATAACGGCATCACTGTCTACCGCGGCGACTATCGGCATAGGCGCTGGGAAAGAATGTGATGGTCAGGTTTTGGTCACCAATGACATGCTGGGACTTCGCGAAGAGGGCTTCAGACCAAAATTCCTGCGCGAGTATGCTAATCTCACTCCTCTCATCAGCTCGGCTGTTGAGAGTTTTATTAAGGATGTCACTCACGGCGATTTTCCGAGCGAGAGCGAATCATATCCGTCTGCTGAATAACTTTATCGATCATTGAACCCCTTGCGGTTTAATTTTGTAATTCGCGACCGCAGCGAGATCACACATCGACAAATAAAACCCACTCGTTGGGTGGGCTACAAATATTACAGTGGCTGGGGTGCGTTCCCGTGCGCCAACAAATTACGCGCATACGTCGTTGCGAGGAGTGGATTCTCTTCTCTTGTCATCCCAGTCCGCCGAAGGCGGAGGAACCATCTTCATCTTCGTGCAGGCCGTCCTCCATTGGCGGATTCGAAAATCTCTAGCCTGCACCATCCGAAAGATCACACCACAAACACAAACGGCCACTCTATTTCTAAAGTGGCCGTTCGGCTTACTAGCTCTATCAAGCGTGAGCTTGATA